>NZ_JBDWVM010000390.1:0-4342 GCF_039984035.1 Planktotalea sp.
TCAAGATCATCGGGAAGGGTACTGGCTGGGGTGGTAGGATTCGAACCTACGGTACACGCTACCAAAAAGCGTTGCCTTACCGCTTGGCTACACCCCATCAGTGTTGCGCTATTTACGCGGGAGACGGGCCGCGTTCAAGAGGGTATTTGCAAAAAAATGAGGTTATTCTTCCGGCGCTTCTCGGCGTAGCAAATCACCTGCTTCCGTCTCTTTGCGCTCGGCCTCTACGATCTGCTCCAAGGCATCGTCGGTTGCAGCCTGAACATCCATAGTTACTTGGCTTTCCTCAAGAATATCAGCATCACGTTCCAGCGCTTGGTGAACTTGATCCATTGACGCCTCGTCCGACGCGGCAAGCTTTGCCAATGAGGGTGACAATACGCGATAGGTCGGTTCAGGCATTTGAACATCGGCTTGTTCAAGCGCGAGCTTAACCAATCGAATCGCTTCACCTCGCGCAGCAACGAGAGACGATTTGTGTTGCTCGATCCAAGCCGTGAGCGTGATCGAAATTGTGCTGTCACCGATTTCATCTATCCAGACCGCCGGTGCAGGGTTGGACAATACGAACGGCAGCTCGCGCAGTTTCTCAAGCGCGATGCGCTGTGCGTCTACGAAATCGGTCTCTGGCGCGAGGCCAAGGGAAAACTTGAAACGGCGCTCATCATTGCGCGAAAAATTAACGATGCGGCTTTTGAAAACTGTCGCGTTGGGGATGCGAATATGGTTACCATCAAAGCTGAGCAAGATCGTCGCGCGCGATGTGAGGCGAATGACCTTGCCTGTATCGCCGCCGATTTCAATCGTATCATTCGGGCGAAACGGTTGGCGTATCGACAACATGATCGATGCAATGAAATTCTCGACCGTATCTTTCACCGCAAAACCAATGGCCAAACCAATGATCCCTGCCGCGCCGAGGATGGTAGACAGTAGTGCAGCCGCGCCCATGATATCCAACGCCACAACCAAACCGCCCACAATAAAACCAAGGCGCAAAATTTGACGGTAGATATCAGCGATAAAGGCATTCGGGGCCAATCGGTTCCAAGGCTGACGCATACGCGCGATGATGAAGCCGACACACACGATGATAACGAAGGCCACAAAAGCAACAGAGGCGAGCGGGATAAATGCGATCACTTGCATCATTCGTGCTCGGAAACGTTCAACAGCAGGGTTCAGACGTTTCACCACGTCAGTGGTTTCCGTGACTTCGTTCTCGATCGCGACGACGCCTTCGACACGGCCTGTTAATTCGTTGAGACGTGCGATCTTTTCACTATCGAGCGTCGTGCCCCGCATCGTGACAATCCCTGAGGTCACGGTCACAGTGACATCTTCATAACCATCAAGTTCCGCCAAAATATCGCGGATACGCACAGCAATGGCTGCATCTTGGCTGGCGCTATCTTCAACGGCAATGGCACCGGCGGGTTGGTTTTCGCTTTGCGCCGCAAGGGTCATAGGCAAAGCAAGGCAAATCATCAGAAGCAAAAAGCGCATCGGAAATCTCTTCAAAAAATAAAAATCAATGCCACATCGTAGCCTCGAATGATGCTTTTAGAAAAGCCCCTATCGCATGAGCCCGTCGCGCGGTATGAGACGCGCATTCAGGTTCCACCAGATTCCATAGGAAAGCTGCCTCATGTCCTTTGACCGCACTGTCAAAATCGCCCCGTCCATCCTCTCCGCTGATTTCGCCAATTTTGGCGCTGAAATCGAAGCCGTCGAAGCACAAGGTGCGGATTGGATTCACGTTGATGTCATGGATGGGCATTTCGTGCCTAACCTTAGCTTTGGCGCAACGACATGCAAAGCTATCCGCCCCCATATCAAAACCGTCATGGACGTGCATTTGATGATTTCCCCCGTTAATGCCTATATCGATGGGTTCGCAGAAGCGGGCGCAGATTTCATCACGGCCCATGTTGAGGCAGGACCGCACATTCACCGCACCTTACAAGCCATTCGCGCCGCTGGCGCAAAAGCGGGCGTGGCTTTGAACCCCGGCACGCCGGCAAGTGCAGTGGAGCATTTGCTCGACATTTGTGATCTGGTTTGTGTGATGACTGTGAACCCCGGCTTTGGCGGTCAAAAGTTCATCCCGCTGCCATCCAAAATCGCTGAATTGCGCGCAATGATTGGCGATCGGCCTGTGCACATCGAAATTGATGGCGGCGTGACACCTGAGACTGCGAAAATTTGTACTGACGCTGGCGCGGATGTGCTTGTCGCAGGATCAGCCGTCTTCAAAGGTGGCTCCGTCAGCAATCCTGCCCCGTACGGCGAAAATATTCGTGCGATCCGCGAAAGCGTTAAATGATCAGGCCACTCGCCCTGACCGCATTCGCTTTGCTGACGGCTTGCGTTGGCGATGAAAGCGTTGCCAACTTTGGTGCAGCAGACAAGGTTTGGGTGCTCAGCGAAATCAACGGCGCCCCTTTTACCGCGCGCGCAACCATGGAATTTGGTGAGGACGGTGCATTGTCAGGTCAAGCGCCGTGCAATCGATATTCAACCAAGCAAACAGCGCCCTACCCTTGGTTTGGCATTGGCCCCGTGCTTGCGACCAAAAGAGCTTGCCAAGAGCTGGATAGTGAAACCGCCTTCTTTAAGGCCCTCGAAAGCATGACCCTATCCGAAGTCTCTGGACCCGTGTTGGTGCTTAGCAATGACGCCGAAGAAACGATGGTGTTCAAGGCTGAGTAATTTGCCGATGGAATAGATCGACATAGCGACCGCGCGCTTCAGGGAGGGCGCGGTTTCCTAAATTTGGCGCAAGCTTTTCGGTTAGAAAATAGCCTGTCGTCTGTAGCGCTTGAACAATCTCAGCATCGCTACCAAATCCCTCACCCTTTAAAATCGGCGGTAGCGGGAGAAGTTTGCTCACCCAAGGACCTGCGGCCTGTTCGCTCACTGCGCGCCCCGTGCGCGGAGAAATGTAACACAAGTTTTCGTTTGTCCCCGTCACAGCACATGCGCTCAGATCAAGGCCCATGCCAGTGGCTTCTAGCAATGCGATCTCAAACCGAAGATAGGCGAGCGGCCAGACTTCATGTTGACCCAGTAAATCAAGCAATTGCTCGCTTTGTTTATAAAGCTCCAGATTGGCTTCCCGTTCCGGCAATGCAAAGGCCAGCAAAGCCGTCACCGCATTCAATCCAGCGAGCGAAAGGCGATCGCCAAGCGCGGCAGCTGCACGGCTGCGTAGGGGTTCAACCGTATAACTTCCGAGGTGGTCTTCCAAACGTGCGCGCCAACTGACGTCAATCTGCGCACCGGGCTGCAAGATCGGCGCAATCTTGCGGGACGTACCACCGCGAACGATCCCCGCATGGCGACCATGCTCAATCGTGAAAACATCGATGATCGCGCTGGTTTCTCCGTGGCGGCGCACAGAGAGCAAAATTCCCTGATCGCGCCATTCCATCTAATCCAGCCCCCGTTCCCCAAGCAATGTACGCCCTGCGCGATCTTCCACTTCGATCACCCAGAGGTCGCTATCAAACTGTCGTTGCTTGGCAATCGAGGCATCCACGTCGCGCTCTTCACCTTCGCTCAACACATCCCATTTGCGCGTGTCTTCCAGCAAATCATAGCTGCGTTGATAAAGCTTGGCCTGACCATCCAGCGTTGCAGATTTCACAAGCACAGCACCAGCCGTGTCATCGCCATGCGCGACAACAAAGGCGGCAATATCGTAAACGCGCAAACGCGCTAAGTATGCATCAACCCAAAATCGCGTCGATAGCCTGATCATGCGTTTCCGTCTTTGAAGTTCAAACCCATCTCGTCATAACGTTCGCTATCTTCGAGCCAGTTCGGGCGCACTTTCACTTGCAGGAACAGGTGCACTTTGCGGCCCAAGAATTCGACCAATTCTTCGCGAGCAGCTTTGCCGACGGCTTTGATGGTTTCACCCTTGTTGCCAAGAACAATACCCTTGTGACCATCGCGCATGACGTAAATCAGCTGATCGATTTTGCACGATCCGTCCTTACGCTCTTCCCAACTCTCGGTTTCAACCGTCAACTGGTAGGGCAATTCCTGATGCAAACGAAGCGTCAGTTTCTCGCGCGTCATTTCCGCCGCGATCATACGAAGGGGCAAATCGGCGATCTGGTCCTCGGGGTAGAGCCAAGGCCCACTCGGCACTTCACCAGCGAGCCATTCTTTGAGCGCATCAACACCATGGCCACGTTCCGCAGAAATCATAAAGGTCGCAACAAACGGATAGGCCTCATTCAGCTGCTCAGACAGGGCTAGCAAGGCTTCGGATTTGATCCGGTCAATCTTGTTGATCGCAAGCGCAATTTTACGCTCGCCCTCAAATCCTTTC
>NZ_JBDWVM010000391.1:0-2128 GCF_039984035.1 Planktotalea sp.
AAGGCGGCGGTCACCGTGAAGGTTTGCTCGAAAATGCCAAGCGACATCGCCTTAATCCGTGCCTGATTTGCGATGGCGTCAGGTTGAATGCCGATGTCGTTTACCAGAACCTCTGTGATGTCTTCGATGCGATCCTGCGCAACGCGCACGCCGAAACGGCGTTCCGGCACCTCTGGATAAAGCGCACGAAAAGCATCGATCCCAATGATAACTTGCGGCGCAGGGTTGCCGTAATCAGAATAGATGCCGACAATTTCCTGCCCCTGAGAACTCGGCACTTTATCACCAACGCTGAGACCTGCGCGAAGGGCCAACTGTTCATTCACAAGCGCATGCCCCGTGATCTGTAACCTATCCCAAACATTTGGCGCTTCGTTGAGCAGGGGCCAATGATCACGATACGTCGGATGATCCTGTACCGCATAGATTTCGCCAGTCTGATCATTCAATTGCGCAGGCGCGCTGATGATCGGCAGGATCGCATCGATTTTGCCGTCCAATTGGACCCGCATGGCAACCGCCTGCGCATCCGTATCAACCGTTACGTAAAGCTCAGAAGCGAGCCGTTGGTCCAGCCAGCCAATGAATGTCATGCGGAAACTGGAGACCATTGTGCTGACGCCAACGTTTGTTGCAATAGCGAGCAACAACGCCATGAGGGCCATCGATAAGCCGGGCACTTGGCTTCGGGTATCGGCCCAGAACCATTGGCGCAGGGCAGATGTGGCGCACCCTTCCAAGATGGCAAGCGTGCGATCCAAAAGCAGGGGCAGTAAAAACGCTGCGCCAATCAGCAAGGCGCCAAGCAGGATAAAGCCTTGAGTCAACCCGCTCGCAGTCGCGCTTAAGATCGCCGCTAAGATCAAGAGAGCACAGCCCAAACCGGCCATAACGCGCATGACACGTCGCGCGGCCTTGACCCAAGCTTGCGGTGTTCCTGCCTCCATCAAGGCAACGCGGCTCAGTCGAAAGAGCGTGCCCGCGCTCGCAATCAAAGTGCCACCCACCGCCATACCGAGCCCAGATGCCCACCAACTCGCGCGGATTTGGAGGCTACCGGTGACATCCGCGCCATAAAGCCCCCGCAAGGTCGCCGCGACATCGGGCAAAAGCGCAGCGGCAATCAAATAGCCAAGCAGAACGCCAATCATCCCTGCGAGCGTGGCAAAGATCAAAAGCTCAGCGAGCAAAAGGACGATCAACGCACGAAGCGAAACGCCCAACGCGCGCAAGGTTCGAAACATCGCGCGGCGTTGCTCAAAAGCCAGCCCAATCGCGCCGTAAACAATGAACAATCCAACAGCAAAGGACAAAAGACCAAAGGCTGTGAGGTTCAAATGAAAACTATCTGTGAGCCTTGCAATATCATCGCCCGTAGCTTGAGGGCTCAGCATCTTGAGATGCGGCATGACCTTGTCGAGTGCTGGCAGATCCTTGGGTTGATCGGGCAGGACCAACAGTTGATCGATGCGATCTTCACGTTCGAGTAGTCGTGCAGCGACACCAATGTCGACCAAGGCGGTTTGACTTGGAAGGGTCTCTTCTACAGAAAACCCAAGTCCTAACGCAGTCACCGCTGCGCGCGCATCCTCGGAAATGAGCGCAAAGCCGGGCCCAGAGAAAAACTGGTTCAAGGGAAGCGATTGTAAATCACCCGTCATGGCCTCTCTCGGCGCTGTCAATGCGTCGACCCCGAGCACCTGTAGTTCAAAGTCTTCCGTTGTTGACAGGCTGCCCAATATTCGAGGGGAAACAAGCCAACCCGCGCGGCGTAACGTGACAAAATCCGAAATTGTCATGTCCTGCCCCTCAGCTGAAACCAAGGTATCAAACTGGGTCTGGGCGACCTGCGATGCAGCACTGCCATAGCTGGCGCGCGCCTCTGCATTAATCGCTTGCACGCCTGACCAAAGCGCAGTCGCTAGCGCGAGGCCGATCAATAAAGTGAACAACTGTAAAGGGTTGCGCCACCAATGAGACAGCAAAGCCTTGAGCGCCGTGCGGTGACTCATGATGCGATGACTCCACCACGCAACGTGAGTTGTTGATCAAGCGCACGGGCATGACTGGCCGAATGGGTCACCATCAACAGCGCTGTGCTCGTCTCGCGCGTGATTTCAAGCAGTAG
>NZ_JBDWVM010000392.1:0-2962 GCF_039984035.1 Planktotalea sp.
GCAGATGCAGTTGATGGATCAAGTTGCTGAACCGATGCGCAACTATGGCACTGCATCGGGGCAGGAGCTGACCGATCGGATCGAAATGTTGTTTGACCGTGTTGAGCTGCCGCGCAGTTTCTTGCGTCGCTTCCCGCATGAGTTATCGGGTGGTCAGCGTCAACGTGTGGCGATTGCCCGCGCCTTGGCGTTGAACCCGAAACTGATCGTTGCGGATGAAGCGGTATCTGCTTTGGACGTTTCTGTGCAGGCGCAGGTGGTGAACCTAATGATGGAACTGCAGGCGGAAATGGGTCTCAGCTATCTGTTCATCAGTCATGACATGGCGGTGGTTGAGCGCGTAAGCCACTATGTGGGCGTTATGTATCTGGGCCGTATCGTGGAAATGGGTCCGCGCGCGAATGTCTTTGAGAACCCCCAGCATGCTTATACGCAAGCCTTGATGAAGGCCGTTCCAATCGCTGATCCGCGCAAGCGCAAGGATGAGAAGGATTTGAACTTTAAGCCGATCCCATCGCCCATGCATGAGGTGGGATATGTGGCCGAACCGTCCAAGTACAAGGAAGTCAGCCCTGAGCATTATGTGTTGCTGACCGACAGCGGTTATTGAACTATGGTCAAACCTTATTACGACGTAAAGCTAGGCAAAACATATCATGCCCAAGGCTTTGTAAATATTGGAGTCTCAGCGTCTCGCTATCTCCCTAACGAAGATAGAGATGAGATAACGATTGATGTCGCGGATTTCCGAAAACTAAAAGGGCATTTCGATAGAACAACCAATCGCAATCGAACGCCGCGCGTCTTCGGTGGCACACAATTGCGCGACTGGTTCAATCTAAATTTTCAAATGGGTGAATATCTACGCGTGATATTTGCTTCACCTACCGAAATTCGGTTGGAAAAGAGAGACGATAAATGACCCAAACCCTTTCCCCGCTTGAGTTAATGACTAAGCTCATCAGCTTTCCCACAGTATCGCGCGACAGTAACCTGCCGCTGATTGATTGGGTCGAGGAATATCTGAACAGCCACGGCATCACCTGCCATCGCTACTATGATGATACCGAGGGGCGCAGTGTCGAAAAGGCCGCTCTCTTTGCTCATGTAGGGCCAGAAGTGGAGGGCGGTGTCGTTCTCTCGGGGCATACGGACGTTGTGCCTGTGGATGGCCAACCTTGGGACACTGATCCTTGGACCGTGACGGAGAAAGACGGCAAATACTACGGGCGCGGCACCTGCGATATGAAAGGCTTTGACGCCTTAGCGGTTTGGGCCTTGGTCGAGGCGCATAAACGCGGGGTGAAACGCCCTTTGCAGATCGCGCTGAGCTTTGATGAGGAAATCGGCTGCCTTGGTGCGCCGCCCATGATTGATCGCATGGTGGAAGTACTGCCAAAGGCCAGCGCTGTGATCGTCGGCGAACCTTCGATGATGCAGGCGGTGACGGGCCACAAAGGCGGGCGCGGTTGGCTGACCCATGTGGAAGGGTTTGAGGTGCATAGCTCGCTGCTGCACACAGGCGTGAACGCGATCATGTTTGGCGCCAAACTGATTGAATGGGCCAACCAGATGAACGCTGAGAACATGGGCAAAGCCCCAGATGACATCGCCGCGCTGTTTGATCCGCCCTTTACCACGGTTCATGTAGGTATGATTGAAGGGGGTACAGCCCATAACATCACAGCGAAGGACTGCCGTTTCGGCCTCGATTTTCGCGTGGTGCCGGGGGAGGATCCGACGGAATGGGGCAAGCGCTACTTTGAAAAAGTGCGCGAGGTAGAGGCCGAAATGCAGGCCATCGTGCCACAAACCCGCATTCACCTAGAGCAACGCTTTAACGTGCCACCCTTGGTGCCTGAAGAAGAGGGCGAGGCCGAAACCATGGTGCGCCAAATCACGGGCGATAATGCATCACACAAGGTAAGCTACGGCACCGAGGCCGGACAGTTCCAGGAACGCGGGTATTCTGCGGTGATCTGTGGCCCCGGCGATATCGCGCAGGCCCATCAACCCAATGAATTTTGCACCGTTGCGCAGTTCAATGCGGGGCATGATTTCATGCTGCACTTGCTTGATCGGCTGGGCTGAATGAGCTTTCCGATCACAGAGCAAAGCGCGGTTGAACATGACGCGCCCTTGCCAAGTGACGCGGACGCGATTGTCATAGGCGGTGGCATCATCGGGGTGATGACCGCGTGGGAGCTGGCGCGCGCTGGGCTGAAACCCGTGCTGCTCGAAAAGGGCCGTATCGCGGCAGAACAATCGTCACGCAATTGGGGATGGATCCGCGCGCAGGGGCGTGACATTGCCGAAATCCCGATCATGCAAGAGGCGCAAACGATGTGGGCCGAGCTGGACAAGCGCGCGGGTGGCGTCGGGCTTGCACAGACCGGCACGTTGTTTATGGCCGCGGACGAGGCGGGCATGGAGGGGTTTCAGACATGGCTGCGCGATGCCGCGCCCTATGGGTTGTCGTCCAAGGTTCTGTCGGCCCATGAGCTCGCTGATCATATTCCGACGGCCAATGCCCGCTGGCATGGTGCGCTTTATACCGCTCATGATCTTCGCGCAGAGCCTTGGATTGCGGTGCCGAAACTGGCGCGCGCAGCGGTTGAAGATGGGGTGCGGATCATTGAGAATTGCGCGGTGCGCATGCTCGATATCGAGGGCGGTAAGGTCACTGGGGTGATCACCGAAAAGGGACGGATCAAATCAACGCGCGTGGCGCTTGCGGGAGGCTCCTGGTCCTCGCTCTTGCTGCGACGCCATGGCGTGTCGGTTCCGCAATTGTCGGTGCGTGCGACAGTGGCCGCTACGGAAGCCTTGCCAGATGTCGTGTCAGACAGCGCAGTCGATGCGCGCATTGCATGGCGACGACGCGCGGATGGGGGCTATTCGCTGGCCCCTGCAGGATTTCACGAGCTGTTCGTCGGGCCAGATGCCTTTCGCGCAGTGCTCG
>NZ_JBDWVM010000393.1:0-15196 GCF_039984035.1 Planktotalea sp.
GCAAGACCCTCGGCATCGAAGTAGCGAGACCCAGGAACGCGCTTGCGATGAGGGTCTTCAATCAGACTCAGATGTTCGGGCAAGATTTGGGTGCCAAGAGCATCGCGCAACCAAGAAGAGCCTCGCGCAATCGAAGCGCCATTTATTGCGCTCAGCAAGTGACCGACAATTGTTGATGAAATGCGTTCATCGAACAGTACGGGATAGCTACCAGTTGGCGGTTTGCGCGCGCCCATACGTTCGAGCGCGCGATCTGCGGCGCAAGCACCAATATCTGCGGCTGCGCGTAAATCTGACTGGAAAATACGACTGTCTCCGTCGTAATCGCGTTCCATTTCTGCACCAGTGCCACCAATCGCGACGCAAGAAATTGCGCGATCTGTACGTTTGTAGCCGCCGGAAAACCCATTGCTCGCGGCGAGATGCACTTCGCGTGCGCTATACCCACCACTGGCTGACTGAACTTGTGAAATGCCCGCTTTAGACATGGCTGCGGCTTCTGCGGCCATTGCATCCTCTTGCAGTGCCGCAGGATCGGGTTCGTCGCTAGGATCGCTGAGCTCTAAGCCGGCCGCGTTGTTAACATCGGCGAGCATGTCTGCATCCGCTAATCCCGCGTAGATATCTTCTGGTGCTTCACGCGCCATAGCAATCGCGCGTTCGCACATCGCGTCAATGGTTTGTTGCGACGTGTTGGAGGAGGAGACGCACGCCTGACGATTGCCCGCAAATACGCGAAGGCCAATATCGATCCCTTCGGACCTTTCAGCCTGTTCCAAAACCCCATTACGCACATCGATAGAAAGCGCAGTTCCCTTGACCGCCATAGCATCGACAGCGTCTGCGCCAGCCTTCTTGGCAGCCAAAATCAGCGCATGGGTCAATTCTTCTAGGTTTTGAGACATTTGAGCTCCGCAATCATGTTGCAATGGAGGTAGACCGCTGGGGCGCTCGATACAAGGTCGCACAAAAAAGGCCGCGGGTTAATCGCGGCCTTTTTGCTAAATTTTGTAGCGTTTTATTGGATGCGCTGACCATTGGCGAGAATATGACCCGCTTCATTGATCTCAATCTTGGAGGTCAGGCTATCTTCGCCTTCTCCCGGACGGGCAAACAGACCCATCATCATGCGCGCGCCCATGGCTTGTTCCTGTGGCAAAAGACCCATTTCAACCAGTTTATCCATCAGACCGTTTCCACCTTGTAGGGCCAAATCGATACCACCTGTTGGTTTCGGCAAGCCGTTGAAAGATATTAGATCGGTATTGTCGAATGTGAAATCACCGGTTCCGCTCAGCTTCGCGCCAGCAATGGAGACAAGCAAGTTGTTCAATGTAACCGCATTTAGTTCGGCTGGTTGTTCATTGCTTTCGGCTGCATTCATCAGCTGATCTTCGTCGAGTAGATCAAAAAGTAACTTCACTTTGCCTGTTAGATCAAACGCAATTGTTGCGGGATCACGAGGAAGAACCTGCCCTGCATCAAAGATAGACCAAAGCAGTTCGGAGGTTTCAAAATCACCAAATGTTAGTCCAAGAGCGAAATCAGTTGGTTCATCCGTCTTGGAAATTGGCAGCAAAAGGTTGAACGCGACTTCACCCAGCTTGGCAGAAACAGGGAAGGGAATACCGCCGCCCGCAAAGTCCAAGGTCGTCCCTTTGCTGCCACCAGAATATTCAATTCCGTCTTTGCCCATGCGCACGTTGATTGAGGCGGACTCAGCACCGGTGGAGCCGCTTATTGTTTCGCCGCCATCTGTCGCGGTGAATTCAGTTTTGGAATTCGTGTAGCCGACAATACCATCCAATTTGAACCCGTTGTTCAACGTTTCCGCCATCTTATTGGGGTCCATTGCATCCGGTATTGCGATGTCACCGCTGGAGGTGATGGTTGCGAGAGTGCCAGAGATTGTGCCCGTCTCATTCCCTTCCGGAGATCTGAAACTTACGGTGTAAGAACTTTCACCCAAGCTCATAGACTGGGTACTGGTGCGTAGTGTGCCTGGCACCATGATAGACTGGCCGCTCAATTCTTTAGACGTGAAAGATGCTTTTATAGCGTCCGCAGGTAGTGTCTCGCCGTCGACAATCACTTCTTTCAGCGCAAAACCGATTTGGTCAGCGGTGTAATCGTAGGTGATTTTTGATGGATCACCGCTTGCGCGCATAACCATGTTTTGCATCGAATACTCAACGGATCCTTTGACAATTTCGCCCTCTGGTCCTTGTCCAGCGAAGGTCATCGGCATGACGTTCGGGAAGACCATAGTGACGCTGCCATCACCGTTTTCAACAAAGTCGATGGAGTCGACGGTCATCGCAAAACTGCCTGCATCTTCAGGCATTGGCATAGTCATTGTGAGGCCAGAAACCGTGAGAGTATCGCCTGTCATGACCTCACTTGCGTCGACAGAATAGCTAAAGGCAGACATGTAAGATTTCCAATCACTCCAGATGTCTTTTGCGGTGACATCGGCTGTGGCGGTGCTTGCCAAAAATACAAGCGAAGTTGTGCTGAAAATTGTTGTCCGAAGAGACATAGGATTTTTCCTCATTCAAATAATTCAGCTTGCAGCTTCGGCTGCGCTAGGTGCAACGTCAAGTCGAAGTGCTCGCCTCTGGAGGCGAGTAGGACTTTCCAGTTGTTTTTGGAGTGAAAAATGCAAGATATGACAGGAAACGTGGCGCTGATTACCGGTGCGAGCCGTGGTATTGGAGCCGCGACTGCGCGGCTTTTTGCCGAACGCGGAGCGAAGGTTGCCCTTGTTGCGCGTAGCAGCGGTGAGATTTCAGCGCTTGCCGCCGAAATTGGGGAAAGTGCAATAGCGATCCCTTGTGACGTGAGTAGCTATAACGAAATGGCGGCTGCTCTCGCTCAAACCAAAGAGCACTTTGGCGCCGTCGATACCCTAATCAACAACGCAGGTGTGATTGAACCGATCTCACATATCGCTGATGCCGATCCTGCCGGATGGGCGAAGGCGATCGAAATTAACCTAACGGGTGTTTTCTACGGAATGCGCGCTGCATTGCCCGAGATGATCAAAGCGGGCAAAGGCAATATTATTACCGTAAGTTCGGGTGCAGCACATAACCCTATTGAAGCATGGTCGCACTATTGTAGTTCCAAAGCGGGTGCCGCGATGCTGACCCGAAACGCGCATCTTGAGTATGGAGCGAAGGGCATTCGCGTCATGGGGCTGTCCCCTGGAACAGTGGCCACGCAGATGCAACGCGAAATCAAATCCTCGGGCATAAACCCCGTAAGTCAATTGGATTGGGATGTTCATATTCCAGCAGAGTGGCCTGCGCGCGCTTTGGCTTGGATGTGTGGCAGCGATGCAGATGATTGGCTTGGAGAAGAAATTTCACTCCGCGACCAAACCATACTCGACCGGGTCGGTCTGTCATGATCGAAACTAGCGATCTTGACGGCGTACTCACTGTTACGATCAATCGGCCAGAAAAAGCAAATTCGCTGACGGGTGATATGCTGCAAGCGCTCACCGATATTGCGCGCGACGCATCTGGCGCACGCGCGCTCATTCTGACAGGTAAGGGCAAAGTGTTCAGCGCCGGCGCTGATCTGGAAGAGGCCGCCGCCGGTTTAGCTGTGTCGACAATCTGGGAAGATCTATCTGGCGCAATTGCAGCCTTGCCCTGCATGACGATTGCAGCCTTGAATGGAACGCTTGCGGGCGGCGCTACGGGCATGGCGCTCGCTTGTGATCTGCGCCTATCGGTGCCTTCTGCACGGTTCTTTTATCCCGTCATGAAACTAGGCTTTTTACCGCAACCGTCTGATCCAAAGCGCATGAGCGCCTTGATCGGGCCAGCGCGTACCAAGTTGATATTGATGGGGGGGCAGAAGATTTCCGCCCAGGACGCTCTCACATTTGGTCTGATCGATCGGATTTGCGAACCCGACACTCTTCTTTCGGACGCGCATTCCATTATAGCGGATAGCGCGGTTGCAGAACCTGACTTGCGTGTGCAAATCAAAGCCATGTGCGAAGCCTAGTTATCTTGGCGGGCAATATCGGTCACGAGCACGTCGTTTACGATGCCACCTAGCACATCAACGGCGCTCTCCTTTAGCGAGCGCCGCATACGGATGAGGTTCTCTGTCGTGGCAAATGCTCCGTCAAAACCACCGAGGCTGGCATGATCAAAGAGATCTTGTAAGAACGTATCGCGCAGTTTCGGTTCGACCGCGAAAACCTGCTCTGTTGTACCTGCTTCGACTTCAAGGCTTAGCGCAACAATTGCGACGGATTTCACTACATCGCCTTTGATGACTGGGATGATGAACTGGTTATGTAGCTTTACATAGTCAAAGCTAATGTTCTCATCCTTAACAGACGTTATCTCCGCGCTCATTGACTGAGTTTTTTCGCTCGCGTGGGCATTGGGATCATCCCCGCAAGGGCCCATTTCTGCGAGCTCTACTTCCGCTTCTGGCTTGAACATCAATCCTGCAGCTACGCCCGCTCCTGCGAAGACGAGGATGAGAACAATTGCCATTAATTTCTTAATCATGGTGGCCTCTCTTAGAAGGGCAGAACAGCTTCGAGAATTTGTCGTCCATATCGCGGTTGTTGGACGTCTGTGATTTGGCCGCGCCCGCCATAGGAAATGCGTGCAGACGCGATCTTATCATAGGTGATTTCGTTCTGACGCGAGATATCTTCGGGGCGCACAAAGCCGTTAACCAACAGCTCCCTAATCTCGAAATTGACGCGTACTTCTTGAGAGCCTTCAATCGCGAGAACCCCGTTTGGCAGGACCTGAACGATCGTGGCGGCAACGCGCAGCGTGAGCTTTTCTTTGCGCTTTACAGAGCCATCACCGCTGGATTCACTGGCACTGCTCAGATCAATGGCGCGATCTAGACTGGCTTCATCGGGCCACTTTTTATTGACCCGTTGCGGAACACCTAAGAAATCCGGAATGCTTACGCTGTCTGATCCATCCCGAGATCGCGATGTGCTGTTGGAAATCTCTGCTTTGTCATCGATTTCAATAACGACGGTCATGATATCGCCCCTCTGCAGGGCGCGACGATCCCCAAGCAAAGATTTGCGATCACGGCGCCAAAGCGAGGAATCATCGAGCAAGGTGCGACGCTCGACTTGATCCGGCAGGCCCGGATAGATCATGGCCGAATGTTCGCGCGTCTCTACGGCTGGGGTAAATGCGGGCGGCTTTCCGATTTCGTTGTAACTGCTGCAGGCTGTCAATCCGCCGGTCGATAGAAGAGCAAAGATAAAAGTGCGCATAAAAGTGAGCGTTCCTTATTTGGTTACAAGAACGGTGCCATCGCGTTGAATGGTGCCGAAAATTGACGTCTTGGAGGCGAGGTTCATCACGCGGATGCGCTGCCCTTCTGCGCCGCGCCCCAATGCGCGACCTTCGGTGGTCATGGAGAGAACACCTGTTGTGTAGACAAGCTCGACAATTTGATTGCGCTCGACACTCGGTGCAGGAGCCACTTGCTCCTTGAGGATGGCACGCCCGGCAAAAAGTGCCACTTGCGCCTCTTTACCGACGACGAGTTCTTTTTCGCTAAACCCATCACCGGCATTGCCGCGAATGACGATCACATCTTTATCGAGCAAAATTTCTCCCGGCCGCACATTACGTGTCACGATAGCCATGTCTGCGACAGCCGGCAGTGCGTGAAGAATACAAAGCAGAGAGAGAATACTACGCATCAGCGGATCTGTGTCGCAGCACCGAGCATTTGATCTGCGGCGGTGATAACCTTTGCGTTGAGCTCATAACCTCGCTGCGCTTCGATCAGCTCCGTTACCTCGCGCACCGCATCGACGGAACTGTCCTCAAGATATCCTTGCCGCAAGGTGCCCAGACCGTCGGTGCCCGGTGTCGCTACGTTCGATGGTCCCGATGCCTCGGTCTCTAGGAAGAGGTTATTGCCGATCGCTTCAAGTCCCTTTGCATTTGTAAAACCTGCCAAGGTGATCTCGCCCAAGGATTGCGCCTCGGCGGTTTCATCGAAATAGGCAAAAACTTCGCCGTCTCCGTTTATCGAGATGCTTTTCGCCTCGGGCGGGATGACGATTTCGGGCACTACAGGGTAGCCGTCATTGGTCACGATTAACCCTTCGGCATCGCGTTTCAAACCGCCATCGCGTGTGTAGGCAGATGCGCCGGATGGAAGCGTAACTTCGAAATATCCTTGACCGTCGATGGCAATATCAAGGTCGCTGTTCGTCGCGGATAGCGATCCTTGGGAGAGATAGACCGAAACGGAGGAGGGCCGCACGCCAAGGCCAAGCTGCACGCCGGTTGGTAGTACGGTTCCGTCGGCTGCATTGATTGTGCCCGCGCGTGACATCTGTTGGTAATGCAAATCAGCGAATTCCGCCCGCCTTGCGTTATAGCCTGTCGTACTCATATTCGCGAGGTTGTTTGAAATGACTTCGACACGCATCTGCTGCGCGCTCATGCCGGTGGCTGCGATCTTTAGTGCTCTCATGGGTGCCTCTTTTTTCTGCTTTATTTGATGATGTTGCGCACTGCGTTGCGTAGACGTTCGTTTTCGGAATCAGCAAAGCTTTGGCCCATTTCATAGGCGCGCTGAACTTCGATCATGCGGGCGATTTGCCCCATGGAATTTACGTTGGAGCCTTCAAGGAAACCTTGCTGCACGCGGCCATCCAGATTGGGCTCAATCGCCCCGTCCGCACGAAAGTGCACGCCGTCTTCGCGGATGATTTGCGTGCCTGTGCTGGGCTTAACAACGCCGATTTGGCCTAAAATATTCCCGTCTGCGCTCATGGTGCCATCGTTGGCGATGGTGATCTTTCCCGCTGTTGCAGGCACAAACAATGGCGCGCCACCTGCATCCAAAACCGCATGCCCGTCAGGCGTCACCAAATCGCCAGCAGCATTCGGCATAAAATGTCCTGCCCTGCTTAGTCGCTCTCCTTCGGGTGTTCTGATCAGGAAAAACCCCTCACCATCAATGGCCACATCTAAGGGGCCGCCTGTTTGGGTTAAGGTACCTGATTGCAGAGACGTCGCTCTTGCGCGCGCAGTTGCCATCGACAAAGAGGGGGCATCGTTGACGTGCTGTATGACCTCGGAAAAAACCAACCCTTCCTGGCGATACCCCGTGGTGTTCGCGTTTGCGATATTGTTGGCAATAACGCTCATTTCGCGCATCAGGCCTGATTGTCTGGTTAACGTTGTGTAGCTTGCGTTTTCCATTTGGGGGTCAACCTCCGATAATTTGGGGAACGATGGAGCCTTGGAAATAAGTGACCAAAGTTTGCGTCATGAAATTCATGGTCATCCAGAACACGACAACAATTGCCCCGAGCTTGGGAACAAAGGTGAGCGTCATCTCTTGGACGGAGGTTAACGCCTGCAAAAGGCCGATGGTCACGCCAGCGATCAACGCAGCGCTGAGCACAGGAACAGACATGATAACCGCCACCCAAAGCCCGTGTTGTAACGTGTCAAAGAAAACCGCTTCATTCATGCGTCAAACCGGCATTCGCAGGATTTCTTGATAGGCTTCGACGACCTTGTTGCGGACGGTCACAGCGGCCTCAACGGCAAGCTCTGTCTGCGCGAGCGCTTGAACCAAAGCGTGCGGATCTGCGTCGCCGGTCATCGCAGCTTTGGCGATGCTTTCGCTTTCTGCTAAGGTTGTAGAGAAGTCTTTCAGGGTATTGGAAAAACTTTCTCCGACGTTGGGTTGAGCAATCTCTGACGGTTCAGTGACTGGCTTTGAAGCCGCGTAGCCCTGACTGGCAAAAAGGGATTTAACGTCCATAGTATTTCTCCTTTCGTGGAAGGTTGTGGATTAGCGGCGCAAGAGGTCCATCAAACTGCTGGACATTTGCCGCGTTTGATCGAGCATCTTGAGATTGGCTTCGTAACTGCGCTGCGCCTCTCGCGCGTCGGCAATTTCAATGATCAAATCGACGTTTGATCCGTCATAATTGCCGGCATCATCCGCGAGAGGATGAGAGGGATCGTAAATTTCACGCAGCTCTGAGGGGTCAAGTGACAAGCGCCCGAGTGATACCTCGCCGGTCTCGCGAGAAAGATCGAAACTCACGATTTTCCGTTGATAGCCTGGGGTGTCCGCGTTCGCGATATTTTCCGAAACATGCCGCAGCCGAGCAGATTGCGCCTTGAGACCGCTGCTCGAGATAGAAAGTGCCTGTGAAAAGTCAGTCATACTGTTGGTCCTTTCGCCAAGAGCTGGTTAATTGCGGCCAATCGAGGCGCGAATGATGTTCAAAGAAGAGCGGTAAATTGCGAGCGCACGATCGTGCTGCCGCTTGGCTACAACACCGCGCAAAATTTCGTCTTCTATCGAAACGGAATTGCCGTTGGGGTCGCTGTAGGTGTGCTCATCTTCGATGATTTGTGCTTGGCCCAGAATTGGACCATCGATGTCCATTCCGTTCATGTGACTATCTCGCGTAGCCTTTTGAACCGTGCCTGTGTTCGTTGTTCGAACCGTTTCCTCGAAGGGCGTAAGATCTTTAGCCTTGTAGCCAGGGGTATCTGCGTTCGCCATGTTTTGCGCGGCAACGACTTGCAGCTTTCCAGCGTGGGTCGCCAGCGAATGGGCCATTTGGAAAATGCCTAGTTTTTGAAACATGTTGCTCTGCTCCGTCGAAAAATCTGTCTCGCTTCAACCAAGGCTTAACCCTGATTCCTTTAGAAAAAGTTTTCATGAGATTTGAGGAGAGTTTGATGACAACGCGAGTGCTTGAAGGTTTGCTAAGAGAAATTCGCCGTATTCACGCGGCGCGTTCCTTTGGGCGTGTGGTCCATGTGGGGGGCGGAGTGCTCCACGTCGATGGCTTGGCGCGCATTGCGCAGGTCGGTGATCTGATCGATATCTTCGCTAGCTCAGGTGCGCGGCTTGGCGGGGAAGTCCTAAGTCTTTCAAAAGACGTTACTATTATCCTCGCTGATGCGCCTCTTGAAGGTGTGGCCATAGGGGATGAAGTGATGCTCTCAGGGCCCCTCAAACTCGCTCCGAGTGATGCTTGGATTGGACGCGTTGTTGATGCCTCTGGCGCGCCGATGGATGGGCGCTTTTTACCGCGCGGACCTGTCGAGCGGTCTGTCCAAGGGCATGTGCCAAATCCAGCGGGCAGACGACGATTGGGCGCGCGTCTTGAAACGTCGATGGGTGTGTTTAACACCTTGTTACCTATCGTTCAGGGCCAACGCTTGGGTTTGTTCTCAGGTTCGGGCGTTGGAAAATCCACTCTTTTGGCACATTTTGCATCTCATATGCAGGCGGATGTCATCGTCATTGCGTTGATCGGTGAACGCGGGCGTGAGTTGCGAGAATTTATTGAAAATACCCTCGGGCCAGAAGGCATGGCGCGTAGCGTGATTGTAACAGCTACATCTGATCAAAGCCCGCTTTTACGCCGCCGCTGCGCCTTAACTGCGATGAGCATTGCTGAACATTTCCGCGACCAAGGTAAGCATGTTTTGCTTCTCGCGGATTCGGTGACACGTTTTGCTGAGGCGCACCGCGAAATAGCTGTCGCGAGCGGTGAAGCGGCAAGTTTGCGTGGTTTTCCGGCCTCGACGTCGCATATGATCATGTCGCTTTGTGAGCGCGCTGGGCCAGGGCCAGAAGGGACGGGGGACATTACCGCCATCTTTTCGGTTCTTGTGGCTGGCTCAGATATGGAAGAGCCAATCGCAGACATTGTGCGAGGTGTACTAGACGGCCATGTCATTCTGGATCGCAACATCGCAGAACGCGGGCGATATCCAGCGATTGACGTTGTGCGGTCCGTCTCACGTAGTCTTCCCCAAGCTGCGAGCGAAAAGGAAAATAATTTGATCATCGCCGCCCGGCGGCTTTTGGGCAGCTATGATGAAAATGCCCTGATGATCCGTGCAGGGCTTTATAGCGCGGGAAGCGATCCGATCCTTGATACTGCAGTGATGGCCTTTCCAGAGCTTGATCGCTTTATCGCAACGCAAGAACGGCTTGGGACACGCAACAGTTTTAAACGATTGGAACTTTTGCTGCGTAAGGCTGGCGCGCTCGATGCGAGTATTCCCCTAGTATAAGTGGTCCAGCGGTCTATATTCCCAAAAAAAGATCGGCAGGAGTGCGAAGCGATGGCGTTTAGTTTGGGAAGAGGGCTGCTGGCCTTTGCGATGAGCGTTGCCAGTTTGGTGGCTTTGCCTGCGATTGCACAGGAGAAAACCGAACGCGCCTATGTGTTTGGCAATTCTTTGATACATCATCTCAGCGATAGCGACGAAACGACGGTGCCCCATTGGATGGCGTTGATCGCCAAAGAAGCTGGTCATGAGTTTGCGCTCAGTGGGCAATGGGGATTCCTGCGTGATTTCATGCGGACACAACCGCCGCAGCCGAATTGGTCGTTTAAGAGCGTGAAAGACGCATGGAATAGTGAGCGACGATCATTTGGCGATGCTGATCTGACTAATGTGTGGATGGTTGCCGCAAACTTCATTCAGTACCAAACGCCCGATGCGCCATTTGATGGTGAGAATGCTGAAAACCTCTCACCAATTGAAGCAGCGAACGCTGTGGTAGATTGGACCAGTGCTGCCGATCCGAACATTGGCTTTTACATTTACGAAGGCTGGCCCGAAATGGCGGGCGTTGCGGGGCGCTTCCCGCCGAATTCAGATCGACTGGCAGCTTATCATGGCTATGCCGTGGGCGATTACGCCGAATGGTATGATGCGTTTACAGCAGCGGTCGCAGCCAATGTACCGGATCGGTCCGTTTCGCTCATTCCCGTTTCGCGCATCTTATCATCCGTCATGTTGGAAACAGCGCTGAGCGAGCTGCCCGCGGAAACGTTTTATGTCGATGATGCACCGCATGGGACAGCGTCGTTGTATTTGATGGCGGCAATGGTTGCTTACAACATCGTCTATAATGAACCCTTGCCTGATGCATTCCGCCCACCCAGTAGTGTTGCGCCAGAATTGCGCGCGACCTTTCCAATGGTGCGCGATGCGATCTGGGAGCGTGTTGTCGCATTCAACGCAATCGAGCAAACTGCGCTTCAACCCAGCCCAGAGAGCAGTGAGACAACACCAAGTGTTGCGCCTGTGACTGATACACCCAAAAGCGAGGTCGCAGCGGTTGAGTATCAAGAACCAGTTTCCGATCCCTCCTTGGCCATGGGCCTCAACGGAATTGCGGATTGGTCTGTGCAGCATCCGTTCCTTGATCTGATGAAAACGGCCCGTCCGTGGGTTGGTCATAAAGATGATCAATGGGGGGCCTTTGATTCTGCTTCGATCGAATCGGGCGGATATCTGGATGAAAATGGGTGGCCGCTGCGTCTGCCTGAGGGCGCTCATGCGCTTGAGACCTTTGTTCTCACCGATCAACCGGCTGAGGCGACGTCGCTCATCGGGCGTTACGTGCTGACCTACGAGGGTCAGGGCAAGCTGAATGTGGGCGGCATAGCGAAGAACGTGCGCCAAAATAGGAATGAAGTCCGCTTTGACTATGCGCCTGCCGAAGGTCTCGTCGCGATTGCGATTAAAGAAACCAATGCGGATGACCATATCCGAAACATCAAACTTTACCGCGAAAGCGATGCTGATTTGATAGCAGCGGGCGTCACGTTTAATCCCGCGTGGATTGCTCGGATCGAAAATCTACGCTCATTGCGCTTTATGGACTGGATGTCGACCAACGGATCAACCTCAACCACATGGGACAAACGCGCATCGTTGTCGGACTATTCTTACATTCGCCGCGGGGTGCCTGCGGAAACGATGATCGAGTTGGCCAATCTTGTTGGCGTTGATCCATGGTTCAACATGCCCCACTTGGCGGATGATACTTACTTCCGCGAGTTTGCTGAGTTGACGAAAAGCACCCTGCGCAAAGATTTGCGTGCCTATGTCGAATATTCAAACGAGGTGTGGAATTTCATCTTTCCGCAGGCAGTTTATGCACGTGAGCAGGCGCAAGAACGTTGGGGTCGCAAGGCTGGGGATGATGCTTGGATGCAATTCTACGGCATGCGATCAGCGCAAATGGCACAAATCTGGGCTGAGGTTTTTGGCGAATTTTCATCTGATCGTCTCGCGACAGTTATTGGTACGCACACGGGTTGGTTAGGTCTGGAAGAAGCTTCGCTCAATGCGCCGCTTTGGGTCGATGAAGACCCAGACAAAAACTGGCCGCCCTACGTTTACTTCACCGACTATGCCATTACCGGATATTTTGGGTACGAAATGGGCAGCGATGAACAGGCTCCCACTGTTCTTGAGTGGCTCGACGAGAGCGCGCGCATTGCGGCCAATGATGGCGCAACCAAAGGTTTAACCGGTGACGCGCTTGAGACCTATATCGCCGAGCACAAATTTGATGGGGCAAACAATCGTGTCGAACAAGCGCTTCGGCAAGGATCAGTGAAAGAATTGACTGAAGAGATTTTCGTGCGACAGGCCCAAGTTGCCGAAGATCACGGCTTGCGTCTGGTCATGTACGAGGGTGGCACCCATGTCGCTGTCAGCGGAGAATGGTCCAATAATGAGGCCTTGATCGAGTTCTTTAAGGCGTTCAATTACACGCCACAAATGGCTGGTCTCTATGCCGATATCCTAACCGCTTGGAAAGCAGCGAACGGCACGTTGTTCAATGCTTTCGTCGATGTCGCGAAACCAAGCCAATACGGCAGCTGGGGAAGTTTGCGCCATTTGCAAGACGAAAACCCGCGTTGGGATGCGTTGATGACGTTCAATGCGAGCACACCTGCTTGGTGGGAAGAACGTTTGCCTAACGCCTTTGAAGGTGGCCGGATACTTGTTGGTGACGCTGGAGAGAATGAAATTATCGGCACGCGGCAAGCAGACATTTTGCTGGGTCAAGACGGGGATGATGTCCTGTACCCGATGGGTGGCAAGGACAAGTTGAACGGCGGCGGCGGCTTTGATGCGGCGCTTTTGCCGGGGGGGCCGTCATCCTATTCGTTCTCGCGTTTGCCCAATGGCATTCGTGTCAAAAGCAATTTTGTCGATGTCGAACTGATCGACGTTGAAATGCTGTGGTTCGAAGCGGACGAAGATCTTGCGTTGATGGTGGAAGACCTGCGTTAGGAGCGGGTCGCGTTTATTCCATCGATCAGGGTTTCAGCGCCGAGCGCCGCGTGAAAATTTGCTACGATATGCGCGCGCCCATCGACGCTAAGACGGTTTAGTTCACTGGGTTGTTGACTAAGTTCTAGGATCATTTGAGCGAGCTCTTCAGGTGCTTTTGGTTCAACTAGTATAGCCGTTTCACCACTCGTTATCATTTCTGGAACGCCGCCTGAATTGGTGCCGATCGTCGGCACCCCGCAACTCATCGCTTCCATATAGGCAACGCCTAGGGGCTCATGCCAAGAGGCGAGCACGAACATATGAGCTTCCAGCAATTTCGCCTTTACCGCATCGGCGTCAATCGCACCAAGTAAGCGCACATGATCCGCAAGGCCAAGATCGATAATGCGCTGTTCAAGCACGCGGCGATAGCCCGATCCTCCGGCATCATCTTCCCCCGCGATTTCAAACAGAACATCGATGCCTTGCTGCACCAAAAGATGCACAGCCTCCATGGCATTCTGATGCCCTTTCACTACATTCAGTCTCGCGCAGCTGAAGATCTTTAGGGTGTCGTCGGCCTTAGGAGGTACATACGCAGTTTTGCGTTTCAACACATTGGTATCAACGCCCATGGGCCGGATGTAGACATGTTCTGGAAAAGCGTCGCCAAGTTCGGACTTTGCTTCGGCTTCCAATTTGCGCGTGATGATCGTGGCAAAACTAGCATCGCGCCATTTCAACGGCTGGCCGCGTCCATAATCGGACATTGGCCCATGAAGCGTCACGCTGAATGTCGGCCCTCCCATATGTTTGCAGATGGCTGCGATGAGCGCTGCGCGCGCGCAGGAATGGACATGGATGTGATCAAGAGAATGCGCTCGCGCATAGTTCAGTAAACGCACAGCTGCAGGCAGGCATATGGCGATATCTCGGGCAACAGAAGAGCCGTCGATATGCATCTGCCTGACAATTTGCATCCATGGCTGTTTCAGCGCCGCACGGAGCAGATCGAAAGGATTCTTTGACGCTAAATAGGTCGTGCGCGCTATCGCCTCAGCCGACCAATCATGCGCGATCAACCCTTTGGGTGGCGGCTGAGTGCTTAATAAATGAACATCAACACCGCGTTTTTCCAATTCCGCGATTTCGCGCCAGAAAAATATGTGCGTTTGCCCCGGAAATTGCGGCACAAGATAGCCCAGACGGAGATCAGTGTCGGTATGCATAGAACAGCGCCTCGGCAACATATTTTCAACAAATTGAACCGTTAGAGGTATCAGAGTATGAAGTGGTCCAGTAAACAAGGGCCTTTGTAACCGAATGATATTTAAGTGTGTACCCAATTTGATCTGCGCGTTCGGAGCTTAAGACCGTGACCCTCGCATTAACCTTAATTTTGCCTGCGAATAACGAAGCGGCGCACATTGCGCCGTGTTTGGAGGCTGTTCTCGCCTCTGAACCGCTTGTGCATGATGCTGGTGTTCAGATCATTGTCGTGCCCAATGGGTGCACCGATGAAACTGCATCGATCGCGCGCGGGTTTTTGGAGCAGGCAAAAGCGCGTGGTTGGCAGTTGGACGTGATCGAACTGGAACAAGGCAGCAAGCTGGCTGCGTTGAATGCGGGCGATGCTGCGAGCAAGGCGTCAATTGTTGCGTATCTTGATGTGGACGTCGTGGTGGGGCGACATTTGTTGCGACAAACTGCAGAGGCGTTGAGCGTTCAAGATGCGAGATATGCGACAGGCAGCGTTTGTCTTTCGAAGACCCGAAATCTCGTGACCCGTGCCTATGGCACCTTCTATTTGCAGACCCCGTTTATGAAGCAAAACGCACCCGGATGCGGCTTTTTTGCGATGAATAGACAAGGGCGCGCGCGCTGGGCGACATGGCCTGCAATCATTTCCGATGACACATTTGCGCGTCTGAATTTTGCCCCGGACGAGCGCGTTCAAGTGCCTGCCCCTTATGAATGGCCCTTGGTCGAAGGATTGCGAAATTTGATCCGTGTGCGACGACGTCAGAATACGGGTGTAGATGAAATGGAGCTAAAATTCCCTGAATTGCTGGTGAATGAGGCCAAAACAGCCTTTG
>NZ_JBDWVM010000394.1:0-2024 GCF_039984035.1 Planktotalea sp.
GTTTGAATAAAGACCCTTTGCGCGCGCTTTGAAAGGCAGTCAACTGGCGTTGAGCTGCGGGCGTTAAGTGCGCGCGCACGCGCTCGAGCGCTGCTAAATGCGTTGCGCTCTCGGCAGAGCCAACGCCGCTAAGCAAACGGGCTGCGCGGGCCAATATGCCCCTGAGACCGCGCGGGACACCGACCAGATTAGAGCCATGTTGGCGGTACAAAATCTTTGGCTCAGTATCGTGATGAATGTGCCCGCCGATACCAGCGGCAATCTGGTAAATCCACCAATCGTGATAGGCACAGTCGCGCGCAGCGTCAGACATGTTTTGTAGGCTCATCAATAGGTCGCGATTGAAAACCATTGTATTACCGCTGGCTATGTTTTGCACCAATGCGTTGCCAAACGAGGGTGGGCGCGGGCGCGGTGCAGAGAGGCCCAAAGGCACGCCCGTTTCATCGCAGAGCTGCGAGCGGCGACAGAGCAGAACCGGTTTTTGCGGGTGCGCGCTGCACAGGTTCGCCATCAGAGCGCGATCACTTGCGAGCCGATCTTCGAGCCAGATGTCATCCTGATCGCACAGAGCTATGGGGCCTGATCCCTCAGGGACCACGTTCAGCAATTCTAGGACATGCGCTGTCAGACCTGAGTTTGGCCCACTGTGCAGACTGACTTGATCAGGATGGCGCGCGGCGAAGTCCTTGATGATTTTCGGGCTGTCATCGCTTGAACCGTCGTCCGAGAGCAGGAGTTGCCAGTCGCTGTCGCTTTGCGCTGCAATGCTTTCAAGTTGTTGCCCGAGGTGTGTGGCGCCGTTGTAAACCGGTAGAATAATCGTGAAGCTATTTTTGGATAGCTCAGCGGCGCACATCAGCCTTGACCAAGTTTTTGCAACAAACGTCGATCTGTTTCACCATAGGCTGCAAGTCGCTCGCTTGCAGAGGGTCCGAGCAGTTTGGCCAGTTCTGGCCAGCGTTTCCCAGAGGTTTGGGGACCGGCATTGACCCGCGTTTTGACAATATTGGGGCGGGTGCCGAGCAGGTTTTCCAGATCGGTTTCCAGCTCTTTCAAAGTGGTGGTCGTATAAATGCGATCGATGTTCTTGGCGTTTTTCAGCGCTTTTTCCAGCAATTCGTCTGGTGACAGGTTTTTGACCTGCCCCCAACCGCGGATGCGCCGAGTTGCAAGGTAGGTTGTTTGAACGTTGTCATAGTGGTCGCGAATAAACACTTGCCAAGATTTGTTGCCGCCAAAGAAGTACTCTTCTGCGGTTTGCGTGCTGATCAATCGCATACCGGTGCGCTGTGGCAGAGCAAGTTCTTCTGGTGAAAGAGTTTCAGCCTGCGCACGGAGATAAAAGTAGAACGATGCAATGCGCTCTAAGGGATCGCGCAGCACCGTGAAGGCGAAACGCGGGCTGGGCACGGTATCGAGTTCGTCCCAATCCAAATGGCCTGAATAGAGCCGATAGCCTTCTGGCATTTGTGCCTCGTCGGCTTTTGCTTGGGTGTGAACGCGTACAGGTGACAAGCAGTCATCCGGCAAAAGGCGGGTCAGTTCAGAATGAACGGATTGTCCCGCCGTTTTAGGAATATGCAAAAAAACGATGCGCGCTGTATCGCTGGTCTGGTCTAAGACAGTCACGGTCTTAAGGGCCTCAGATCAACCACGTCTGGTTTGAAGGGCTCTTCTGTTTGTCGCAGCTCGATAATACCCTTCATGAATTCAGGGGTATTAGACGGATCAAGATGATCGATCTGCCAAGGTGCAAATTGCCACCAGCGGTGGTTTAGAAATTGGGTGATCCGCGGCATTGGGAAGCGGAACTTCTTGATGATGGCTGGATTGCCTGCAACGACGGCATAGGGCGGTACGTCGCGTGAAACGACGGCATTCCCAGCAACGATAGCTCCGTCGCCAATCGTCACGCCAGCGCAGATGAATGCGCCATGGCCGATGTAAACATCGTTGCCAATTGTCGTGAAGCGCACCTTGGTTGCGGGGCCTTTGTAGTCGAATTTATAGGCATGATATTT
>NZ_JBDWVM010000395.1:0-3280 GCF_039984035.1 Planktotalea sp.
AGAACGACATGAGACAGGTTGAAGTAGCAGTGATCGGATGTGGCTGGTGTGGCGGCATACGTGCAGAGTCTTTGGCCAAATCCGCATTGGTCGACAAGCTGCACATTTGCGAAATTAATCCAGAGCGTTTGGAAGAGGTTAAAGAGTTGACCAATCCGGCGTCAGCAACGCTCGATTACAGTGACATAACATCAAATCCTGCGATTGAGGTCGTCTACATCTCCACAACGCCTGAAGGGTCGCACTACCCTATTGCGCGCGATTGCTTGAAAGCGGGCAAACACGTCTTGCTCGAAAAACCCATCGCGCTTGAACTTTGGGAAGCGGACGAGTTGATCGCCATTTCCAAAGAGAAGGGCCTAAAATTCACCATCGGCTATTCCCAGCGGTTCAACTCCAAAATCGCCTACGCCAAGAAATCGATCACCGAGGGTAAGCTTGGTAACGTGGTTAACGTGATGGTCAGCCGCCATCTGTCACGCAACTTGGGCAAAAAGATCGCCAACCGCGTAAAGCTTTCCCCCGTTGCAATGGAAAGCACCCATGATCTGGATTTCGTCATGTGGCTTTTGGAACCTGCCGTTCCGGTCAAAGTCTATAGCCAAGGCGCCTATGGCTACATGAAAGAGCTGAACGGCTCATATGATTGCATGTGGTCTACCGTGACGATGAGCGACGGCACATTGGTTGTTGTCGGCGGTGGCTGGAATCTTCCGCCGAGCTTTCCAAACTATTGCGGCACTTGGATCGAGATCACCGGCACTGAGGGCGCTTTGATCCTTGATGATACGTCCCGTGACAATTGGCTGAACACAGTTAAGAACGGAACAGAATATCCCATGTCGACAATGCCAGGCGAGCATGTGGATCATATGTTTGCAGGGCAAATGGGCCCAGAAACCATCCATTTCCTCGAGGCTTGCCTGCTCGATACGAAACCTATGGTCGATCCAGAGCATGCGCGGATGGTTATGGAATGTTACACAGCCGCAGACATTTCCGCAGAGATTGGCGATCCGGTTTCACTGCCGTTGTCGAATTCCTCTCTCGCAACGCTCGCAGACATGAAAGCCGCGCAAAATGGCGACTGATCCGCTCAGAGTTGGCGTTGTCGGGCTAGGCCAAATGGGCGGCGGCGTCGCGCGCAATCTCGCGGCTCAAGGGTTGCTGACAGCAGCCTTTGATCGCAAGCCTGAGGCGGGCTCGGATTTGGCTGTTCCGCGACTTGAAGCGCGTGACATGGTTCAAGCGGTCGACGTTCTCTTTTGCGTCACCCCGTCTTGCCTTCAGATCGCTGACTACCTTGGCGATTGTGAAACCAATGACGTGACGCTCATCGATCTGACAACCTCCGATCCCAAACAAAGCACGGCTTTGGCAAAGACGCTCGCACCGCGCGGATTTCATTACATCGACGCTGCGATGACAGGCGGCGCAGCAGGCGCCGACGCGGGCACGCTAACGTTGATGGCGGGCGGCGATGCAGATCGAATTGCCCTTTGCAAACCTGTGATCGAAGCGGTTTCGAGCAGATTTTTCCATCTCGGCCCCATCGGCAGCGGTCATGCGATGAAGCTGATCCACAACCTTATTTTGCACAGCGCGTTTATGGCGACCTGCGAAGGTATGCGCATGGCAGAGCGTGCGGGACTGGACTTGAACGAGGCAGTTGCGGTCCTCAATGCAGGAAATGCGCGCAGTTTCGTAACCGAAGTGCGTTTCCCCCGCGACATACTCAGCGGGACGTTAAATGGACGGTCAACCATTTCCAATTTGGCGAAGGATTTGAACCTTGGGGTGAATTACGCTGAGGCCCTTGGTGGTCCTGCGCCCTTTGGCGGGTTAACTTTATCGCTACTGGACGCAGCGCGCGATGCTGGCCATGCGGAAACAGATTTTTCCAACCTTTTTGCAATGTATGAATCCCTTGCCGACACCGTGGCGGAAGAGACATGAGCAGGCAGCTTGGTCTCTTCGGTCTTGGCCTCATTGGCACGTCTTTGGCACGCCGTTTGCTAGATGCAGGGCACTCTGTCGTTGGGTTTGATCCTGAACAAACGAGCCTTGATAGACTTACGCAATTAGGCGGCGCACCGACTGATCCGCTGGGGGTCTGGGAAGCCTCTGTCGTGCTCGCGGCTGTGTTTGACACGGAACAACTGGCAACGCTTATCGCGCAAGCTCCAGAAAATTCAGATGCTATTTTGATCTCAACAAGCACCTGCGATCCGGAACGTATGCCTGCCCTCGCAAAAGAGGCTTCGCAAAAGAACATTACGCTGATTGAAGCGCCCTTGTCCGGCACGAGCAAAGACTTAGCCGATGGAAAGGCCGTGTTTCTAATTGCGGGCGATCCAGATATCTCAAACGAGTTGACTTGGCTCTGGTCCGTTTTAGGCCGTGCACATCATTTTGTTGGCGAGATCGGCAATGGAAATCGGGCGAAACTTGCCATCAATTTGGTTCTTGGCCTAAACCGCGCTGCGCTCGCGGAGGGGTTAGTTTTTGCGAAAAGCATCGGGTTAGACCCAAGCGATTTCCTACCACTGCTTCAGGACACGGCTGCCTATTCCAATGTGATGCCGTCCAAAGGACCAAAGATGGTTAATCGCGACTTCGCACCGCTGGGCCGTATCGTGCAATCTGCAAAAGACTTTGCTTTGATCAATGCGATCGGGGCGGCAAACGATCAATTTTTGCCCTTTGCAGATACCTATTCAAAGATGATGCAGCTCGCGCTCGAAGAAGGTCACAGCGATCTCGACAACGCAGCCATATTACTCGCCATCGAAGCGGCAAAGAATAGGGTCTGATGCAGCCCTGTCCTGAAAACTGGCTATCCACAAACGCGCTCAGAACCATCTGATTTAATCATACGAGCACGACGAATTCTTATGAGACACTACGAGCAATTAAAGACGAAGGAGAGCAACATGATCGGAACAGCACTTGTCGGTTTTGGCTGGTGGGGCCAGCATATTGCCCGACGCCTAAAGGGCCACACGGAATTCAACTTGCTCTGCGTTGTCGAACCCGCCGAGGCGATGCACGGCGAGATAGAAGCAATGGGCTTAACGCCCCTAAAGACCTATGAAGATGCGCTGGCCTTGCCGGGTGTTGAAGCGGTCATTTTAACCTCGCCCAACGATTTGCATGATGCACAAATCGCGGCAGCAGTTGACGCAAACATCCATGTGTTTTGCGAAAAACCGCTCTCGCTCTCTGCTGAAAACGCGCGCAAAAGCGTCGAAGCATGTCGGGCCGCTGGGCTCGTTCTTGG
>NZ_JBDWVM010000396.1:0-2878 GCF_039984035.1 Planktotalea sp.
AAGAGCACGGCATGCCCGAAAGCGTTGAGGATATGGGCAAGCGTCGCTTGATTTGCCAGAACCCGCGCACGGTTCAGGTCGGCGCTGGTTTGCAACTCGTACAACATTTGCTGGCCTATGATGTGCCTTCTATGCTGACGGTGAACAACTACTTCGGCGTGTTGCAATCGGTACTACATGGCCTCGGCATTGGCGTTTTGCCTGACTATGTTACGCAAGATTTCCCAGAACTCGTGCGCGTTTTGCCAGAGCTTAGCTCCAATGAGGTGCCTGTATTTCTAGCCTATCCAGAAGAATTGCGTCAATCCAAGCGCATTCAGGTTTTCCGTGACTTCGTGCAGGACGAAATCATCACGCACCGTCGCCAGCTCAAAGAAAAAGCAGCGGCGCAAGCGTCCTCGTAAAGCGGCTCAAACACTCAAACTGCGAAGCGGCTTCACCCCGCTGCGCAGCTCAGGCATATATTACCCAACATTAGATTCGGCTAAGGACACTTCCCATGCATGACATCCGCGCAATCCGCGAGAACCCAGAGGCGTTTGACGCCGCCCTCAAGCGCCGTGGTGACGATCCTATGTCAGCGAGCCTGCTCGAGGTCGACGCAGCGCGCCGCAGCAAAATCCAAGCTGCCGAAGAAGCGCAAGCCGAGCAAAACAAAGCGTCAAAGCTTGTCGGCGCGGCCAAAGCCAAGGGCGATGAAGCCGAATTTGAACGCCTGCGCGCGCTGGTTGCTGAAAAGAAGGCTGCCGTTGCCAAGCTGAACGAAGAAGCCAAGGCTGAGGATGCCAAGCTCACCGATATGCTAGCGCGCATCCCGAACCAGCCAGCGGCGGACGTACCAGACGGCGCAGATGAAGACGACAATGTCGAAATGAAGCTCTGGGGCGATGTGCCAAGCTATAATTTCGAAGCGAAAGAGCATTTTGAACTGGAAGGCGTCGCCGCCTCAATGGACTTTGACACAGCCGCCAAAATCTCTGGCGCGCGCTTTGTGATGCTGAAAGGCGCGGTTGCCCGTATTCATCGTGCCCTCGCGCAATTCATGATCGACACGCACGTCGATAAGAACGAGCTGACAGAGATCAACAGCCCCGTGCTCGTGCGCGACGAGGCGATGTATGGCACTGATAAGCTTCCGAAATTCGGCGAAGACAGCTACCAAACAACCAACGGTTGGTGGCTTGTCCCGACGTCCGAAGTGCCGCTGACATATTCTGTTGCTGGCGATGTTCTCGCAGAAAGCGATCTGCCGATCCGCATGACCGCGCATACGCTTTGCTTCCGCTCAGAAGCGGGCAGCGCTGGGCGCGATACCTCTGGCATGTTGCGTCAGCACCAGTTTGAAAAGGTGGAAATGGTCTCTGTCGTGCATCCCGACAAGAGCGATGAAGAACAGTTGCGCATGCTCGCATGCGCCGAAGGAATTCTGGAAGATCTGGGCATCCCCTATCGCACTGTGCAGCTTTGCACCGGCGACATGGGCTTTGGCGCGCGCCGCACCTTTGACATCGAAGCATGGCTTCCTGGGCAAAACGCCTATCGCGAGATCAGCTCTGTTTCCACAACAGGCGATTTCCAAGCGCGTCGCATGAACGCACGTTTCAAAAGTGACGAAGGCGGCAAACCGCAGTTCGTGCACACATTGAACGGCTCTGGCCTAGCGGTTGGACGCTGCTTGATCGCGGTTCTGGAAAACGGCCAGCAGGTCGATGGCTCTGTCATCCTGCCAAGCGTTCTTGCCCCCTACTTGGGCGGCAAAACAACGCTCGGCTCGGATGGCAAACTCTCTTAAGACGGCTGCGGCGTCGTCTCATCGTCTTCGTCGTCAAGCGGCGAAGACGCATCTACCTGACCTGTCTTAGGTGGCAACAAACCCGGCAAGTTATCCCAAACTTTCGCAAGGCTACCTGGTCGATAAGCCACGCCCCCAGCATTGCGAACACCGAGCCTGATTTTATCAATCACACTCGAATGAACGTCCTGAGCCAGCTCTGGCCCGTCGCGATCCGCATTCAAGAAACCAATCTTTGACGTGAAGCCCAATTTCTTTTTGTTCACGGGGTCCGCGGATTGGCACAGCGCCCTCACAGCCTCCAAAGCCTTTTCGTTCAGCTCTAAATGCTGCTGCTGCGCCCCTTTTGCGACCCAGCCAAACGTATGAGCAGACAATCCACGCACCGCACCACCGCCGCCAATTGATCCGTGATCACCGGCAAACCACTTCTGCTGATAGGGCTCATCATCGCGTTGCGAGCGCGAATTGAGTTCAGGTAAATTGTCCCAAAGCGACGGAGGATACGCTTTGCGTCTCTCATCAAGCGCGACCGCGTGATAGGCGGACCTCACCGATGAGCTCAGCTCCATATCATGGAAAGCGTACTTCTTATTTGTGATCTTTGCCACGACCCCCAAAAAGCCCGGCAGTCCCATCGCGCCAACCGTATCCCAAATTCCAAGATAAGAAATCTTCAACAATTCCGTAGGCTTGCTGCGCTTACTTAAGTCACTAAGTGAGGTCGCAACATCCGGCGACAACTCAGCACGCTTCGCTTGAATGCCACCTTCATCAGGTGCATTTTCGTCGCCTCGCATCCGATAGAGACGCATCGCTTCGCCAACTTTATCGATATCGTTACGAGGTAAAATACCCGACTTACGCAACAGACCCGCCAAAGAACGCGCCGTATAAGCGCCGCGCGAAAAGCCAAAAATGAAGATTTCATCGCCCGGTTCATAGAGCCAGATTAACCGACGATACGCCTCTTCAATGTTGCGCTCCAATCCCCAACCAAGCGCGCCGCCGAGCCATTTGTCTGTCGTTCGCGCAAACGCGTTAGACCCGCGCCCCGTGCCAACGCCGCGCACATAAATGGGAACT
>NZ_JBDWVM010000397.1:0-10125 GCF_039984035.1 Planktotalea sp.
ACTGACACGCTTGGCGCGCTCTGGGAGCAATGCCAACTGGCCCGTATCCCTAAGGCGGCGCAGTAGGTGAAGGGATTTCCCGATCTCCCACCGCTTTGGTGGCTTGGCAGTATTGTGCTCATTTATCTTGCTAAGACGCTGCTGCCGAATTGGCATGTGGATTGGGCGATTTTGAATTTTGTGTCTTGGGCTCTTCTTGTCGCGGCGCTGGGCATGATCGGGTGGTCTGCAATCTGGTTCTTTCGAAAGAAGACCCCGATTGAGCCGCATCACCAGCCCAAAACACTGATCGTTGAAGGGCCCTACCGATTGTCGCGCAATCCGATTTATCTGGCATTGGTTTTGCTGACGTTGTCATCGGCGCTGGGCCATGGATCGATGGTTGGTTTGGCGATGGCCTATGTGCTTTGGCGGGTTTTGGATACACGGTTTGCCGGTCCAGAGGAGCAACGCTTGCGCGACGCTTTTGGCGCTGAGGCAGAGCGCTATTTCGAACAAACCCGCCGTTGGGTTTAGGCGTTAGCGCGCTTTCCAATCTTGAAATCCGCCCTGAAGGATCAGCACGTTTTCATAGCCCATGACCCGCAGTCCAAAGGCCGTCTGTGCGGATAAGGCGCCTGTGTTGCAAAAGAGGACGACCTTTTTCTCAGTCGGGATTTCATCAACGCGCGAAAAGACCTCGCGCCATTCGATATTTAGTGCGCCTTCGATGGTTTCTTCGTCAAACTCTTCCGCGGTGCGTGTGTCGATGAAGACAAAGCTATCAACCACATCATCAGTAATCTGCGAAGGAAGGATGATGCCTGCGTCGTATGTGGCGAAATCGGTGTAATCAGCGAAAGCCTCTTGTGGTGTTTGCTCTGCGAACACAACTGCCGTTGAAACGACTAGGATCACCGTCGCAGCCGCCCCTGCGCAAAGGAGCAAACCTAGCTTCTTGAGCAGCGATCTATTTGTTGGCCAAACGTTCATTCGAATTCCATTTGTTCATAAACGCGACCTGCGTTTCTGGTGGCGAGTTCTTCGAACGTATCGAGATGAGCATAGGGGCTTTGATCGACATAATAGGCCTCGGCCAAGCCGCCACCGTTGTCCAAATGCTCACCGACTTTGCCGCGCAGATAAACCAAGTAATCCAGCGTGTAGCGGCGTACTTGATCCATGTTCGTGGGATGTCCGTGACCGGGGATAACGTAGGTCGCGTTCAACGCTTCGAATTCATTTTCCCACGTTTCGATCCATTCGGCGGTCATCGTATGTTCGAACACTGGAAGCATGCGTTCGTGGAACGCCATATCGCCAGATATCACTAAGCTTTTTTGCGGTAACCACACGACGATATCGCCGGGGCTGTGTGCGGGCCCTAGGTAGAGAGCGTGAATGTCCAGACCACCAAGCGAGACGACATATGTGTCCTCGAAGGTTGTTGTCGGCAAGGCGACGGTGGTTTTTGCAGCCTTCTCTTTCACGCGCGCTTTTGCGCCGTTCAAAGACCGGTCGCCGTTTTCTTCGAATTCGTGCGCGGCATCAATATGAGCGACGATTTCCACACCCTGCTCGGCCCAGTAGGAGTTTCCAAGCATCGCATGGCCTTGGCCATTTTCGTTGAAAACAACTTTCACAGGCTGGTCGGTGATGACCTTGATCTCTGCGTGCAAGGCTTCGGCCAATTCATAAGAGGCGCCGCCATTCACAACAACGACGCCTTCGTCGGTAACGATGAAGCTCAGGTTGTTGTTGTGGCCTGCGTTTTCATACGTTGATGGCGCCGTTGCGCCGATCGCTGAAAAGACATTTGGGATAACTTCCACAGGTTTGGAATAGAGCACAGAGGCCGGATATTGATCTGGGATATCTTCGCTTGCGAAGACCGGACAGGCTATTAGTCCAAGAACGAGAGCCAAATGTTTCATTACGTGTCCTCTGCAACAAAAGTAAATCCAGACGTCGATTTATCGACGTAGCCAATGCCGTTCCCGATTAGGTGATACCCAATGATGAGGGTTTTCTCGTGAGCAAGTTGATCCAGCAATCGCAGACGTGTTTGCGCAGCTGTTTCTGCATCCTGATCTGAACCGGATTCCCATTCGGGTTTCTCGAACGCGACATGATGATTTCCGATGCAATCGCCCAAAATCATAGCCGCCTGCGCGCCTTGTCTAACCTCAAAGGCCATGTGCCCAGGGGTATGGCCGAACGTGGCGCGGGCAGCGACGCCGGGCAAAATTTCGTCGCCATCATTAAACAGATTGATGTTGTCCGCGATGACGTCGAGACGCCGTTTAGCACCCACCGCAAAGGACGCACGCGCATCACCAATGGTGTCTACAGTGTTCGGGTTCATCCAATAGTCCCATTCAACCTGACCAATCTGATAGGTGGCTTCGGTAAAAAGAAGATCGTCGAAATCATCAAGCAGACCCCAAAGATGGTCAGGATGCGCGTGGGTGAAGACAACGTCTGTGATGTCCTCCGGCGCGACGCCCAGCGCATCGAGGGATTGAAGCAGCATGCCAGAATTCGGTGCAAAGTCTGAACCGGAGCCCACATCGAACAGAACTGTTCGAGCGCCGTGGCGCATAAGTGTGACGTTTATCGGTGGCTCTAAGACGTCAGCAGACAGATTGTGCTTGTTCAAGATGGGCGCGAGCGCGTCTTTTGGCATCGTCTCAAAGATAAAGCTGCCGGGCAGGGTGAGTGAACCGTCGCTCACGACATCCAACTGTATGTTTCCGAGCATCATTTCTGAATGTGCAAGTGTCGGAACGCTGCTCAAAGCGGCGCTTGCTACGAAACCAGTGGTGCCAGAAAGAAACGCGCGTCGAGATAGGCTCATGCTTATCGCCTCATATAAATTCCTTTATTAGAATATGATTGATTGTTTGCGTTGAGGCAAGCATTTGCTTGAACAAAACACCAGTTCAACGGCAAATAGGATTTCGTGAAGACATAAAAAACGCGCGCAAGTGGTGATCACATTGCGCGCGTTATTGGATGTGCTGCTATGCCGAAGCGAGCGGAGGCTCTATTCGAGCCATCCTTGAAGATTGGTTTCGATCACGTCCGACAGCGCTTTGATGTGCGCTTCGTCATCGTTGAGGCAAGGGATATAGGTGAAATGTTCGCCACCCGCTTCTTCAAAGCTCTCTTTGATCTCTTCGTTGATCTCTTCCAGTGTTTCGATGCAATCCGCTGAGAAGGCAGGCGCAATCACTGCGATGTTTTTCTTGTTCTCTTCGCTTGCGAGACGCGCGACTTCTTTGACGGTGTAGGGCTGCAACCATTCGGCTGGGCCAAACTTGGACTGGAAGGTTGTGACGATTTCGGTGTCGTCCCAGCCGAGACGTTCCTTCAGTAGGCGCGTCGTTTTCTGGCAGTGGCAGTGATATGGATCGCCTTCCAGCAGGTATCGCTTGGGAACACCGTGGTAGGAGCAAACCAAAAGCTCTGGCCGCTTTTCCGTGTTTTCATATGCGCGCTCTACGGATTGCGCGAGCGCATCGATGTAGAGCGGGTTTTCGAAATACGGTTCAATCGTGCGGCTAACGGGCTGCCATTTTTCTTTCATCAACGCGCGGAAGAATTGATCGTTCGCTGTTGCTGATGTTGCGCCTGCGTAATGCGGATAAAGCGGAACGAAAAGGATCTTAGTGCAGCCTGCTTCGATCAGTTTGCGCAACTTGCTCTTGGTCGAAGGGTTGCCGTAGCGCATGCAGTAATCGACCATGACTTGATCGCCGTAGCGTTCTTTCATGGCGTCTTGCATTGCCGTGGTTTGTTGTTTGGTGATTGTCAGAAGCGGGCTTTCATTCGCCTCCTCATTCCAGATGGACCGATATGCGGCGCCAGACGCAAAGGGGCGTTTTGTCAGAATGATGAGCTGCAAAATTGGCTGCCAAAGCCAAGGGGACAGATCGATTACGCGTGTGTCTGAAAGGAACTCACCGAGGTAGCGACGCATGGACCAATAATCCGTATCATCGGGCGTGCCGAGATTGGCCAACAGGATACCAACCTTGGCATCTGGAAACTTAGGATGGTCAGCTGGCGCATGCGCTGGGCAGGTCGCTGGGATGTTGGCTTCAGACATTGGATCGCTCCGATAGGACGTGTTGCTAGGCGAGATAGGCTATTTATTTGCGTGGTCAATCACCTAGGGGGTTTTCTGTGGTTTTCAGCGCATCGGCAAGTCGCGCCGTGGCTGAGCCTGGTCTTAGGGGTTTCGGTTGATCGGCAGAGGGCGCCCAGCCGGAAAGAAAAATGAATTCATAGGTGGCGATGATTTTACCGTCTTCGGCAAAGTTCGTTGCATAAATTTCCGCGCAACGATCAAAGACTGCGCGCCGCGTCGGGCGCTTCAAGCGGTCGTTGAGGGCATTGGTTTCACCAAAGCGACGGAGATCGCGCATCAGGTGAAAGGCGCTGTCATAACTGGTGCGAACGGTGATGCTGTCAGCAACGGGCAGAGCGAGGCCAGCACGTTGCAAGAGAGCGCCGAGATCGCGAATTTCACCCATCGGTGCGATGCGCGGCGACAAGCCGCCAGCGACTTCGCTCTCTGCCTGCGCAAGCGAAGTGCGCAGCTCATTCAAGGTTTGCCCGCCAAGACAGACCGCTTGGAATAGTCCATCGGGACGAAGCGCGCGGGTGCTTTGGATGATTTGGCCTACAGGGTCATTGGCCCAATGCAGTGACATGAAATGCAGCACGAGATCATAGTCAGCGTTCGAAATCGCCAGCGTATCTGTATCGTCGATATGCTCAGCACCTGTCAGAATATCTGCGATAGGTCCGATGATCAGAGGTTTCGTAAACTCTCTGTTAACCAGACTCAGGCGATCAAGGCATTCCTCTTGCGCAATGTCGCGCAGGAACGTGTCGCTGGCACGAAGGCGATTGCGGATCAGCGCGGAGCGATCTGTCAGGAGAGGTGGAGCTTGCATACATCCCGTCTTATTGCGCGCAGTGCTGGGTTTCAAACCCTGATACATGCGGTATTTCCGCCCGAATGCCTTTCTTGTCGTGAACAGATGGCAAATGACGACGGTTTGTGCGGCACATGTTGGCGCGATACCGCCTTTATCATGGGGTCTGTTTGCGAAGGGTGCGGTGTGCCTCTGCATGGTGAGGTGCAAAGCGGCGATCGTTGCGATCCCTGCATGCAAACTGCCCGCCCTTGGTCGCAGGGTCGATCTGCGATGCTCTACAAGGAGCGAAGCCGTGCGCTTATCCTAGCGCTAAAATATGGAGATCGTCATGATATCGTGCGCCCTGCCGGCAAGTGGCTCGCCAATGCCGCGCGCGAGATAATGCGCGACGATACGTTGATCGTGCCTGTTCCTTTGCATTGGACGCGCATGTTAAAGCGCAGGTACAATCAGTCAGCGCTGATCGCGAAATCTATGTCTGATCTGCTTGGCGCATCGTATTGTCCTGATTTGTTAGTGCGCAATCGTAAGACTGCGACGCTCGATGGGAAGTCTCGCGAAGAACGGTTTGATGAGCTGAGGGGTGCGATTAACGTTCACCATAAGCGCGCGCATTTGATCGAAGGACGTCCAGTTCTGTTGGTGGATGATGTGATGACGTCTGGTGCGACGCTCGCTGCGTGTACAGAAGCGTGCCTTAGATCACGAGCTAGCGATGTTTGTGTCGTTACTCTAGCGCGTGTCGCAAAGGATGACTAAGTTGCTTTCAACCTAAGAAAAGGAAGCAAGCCATGAAACCTGTTGAAATCTATACCTCGCCGCTTTGTGGCTTTTGCCACGCCGCAAAACGTTTGTTGACGTCAAAGGGTGTGAACTTTGCCGAGGTGGACGTGTCCCAAGATCCAGAGCGCAAAATGGAAATGATGCAGCGGGCCAATGGTGGGCGCACTGTTCCACAGATTTTCATCGGTGATGTTTATGTCGGCGGCAGCGACGATCTGCACGCCCTTGAGCGCGCCGGTAAGTTGGACGCACTGCTGGCTGCGTGATGCTCGCGGCGCTCATCCAAACCACCTCGAGCGATGATCCGCGCGAAAATCTTGCGCGGATCTCTACGCAGGTACGTTCCGCGGCGCACGATGGCGCGGGTTTTATCCTGACGCCGGAAGTGAGCAATTGCGTGTCCTCTAGTCGCAAACATCAGAACGCCGTTTTGCAGCTTGAGCAAGACGATCTGTCGCTTGCTGGCTATCGTGCTTTAGCGGCTGAAATGGGTGTTTGGCTGTCGATTGGATCATTGGCGCTAAAGACGGGTGATGCGGATGGGCGTTTCGCCAATCGGTCCTTTGTGATTGACCCAAGCGGCGCGATCACGGCGCGTTATGACAAAATTCATATGTTTGACGTCGATGTGACGCCCGAAGAAACCTATCGGGAATCTGATGGTTATCGCCCCGGTGATCGTGCGGTTGTGACCGATACGCCGTTTGGAAAGCTGGGTTTGAGCATTTGTTATGATGTGCGTTTTGCCTATCTTTACCGCGCATTGGCGCAGGCTGGTGCTGAAATTCTAACTGTGCCAGCCGCGTTTTCACCCGTCACAGGTCAGGCGCATTGGGAATCATTGCTGCGCGCTCGTGCGATTGAAACGGGGTGTTACATTCTGGCCCCTGCGCAGTGCGGGACACATTCGACCGCGGCTGGCAAACCGCGCAAAACTTATGGGCATTCCATGGTGATTTCCCCGTGGGGCGAGGTTTTGGCCGATGGTGGCACAGATGTTGGTACAGTCTTTGTTGAAATTGACCGCATGAAAGTGGCACAAGCACGGAGTAAGATCGCGGCACTTCGCCATGATCGCCAATTCGAAGGTCCGTAATGTGGCTGATGATGCCAATGCTTTAGCAGTTATGCTGTTTAGCGAGATTTTGACTGTCGATCAGCTATTGCGCAGCCGTCTGAGCCGCGTTTTGCCAAAAGGCATGGAAATTTCGCATTTCTCGGTTTTGAATTTACTTGCCAGCCAAGCCGCTGAGCGCACACCTGCACAGCTTGCTAAGAGTTTTCATTTAACGCGCGGTGCGATGACGAACACGTTGGGCAAGCTGGAATGGGCAGGATATGTGCATATTCGTCCCGATTGGGATGACGCACGGCGTAAACTGGTATCAATCAGCCCCGCTGGTCGCGCAGCGCGCGATGCGGCGCTTGAAGGGATCAGCCCTGTGATTTCGGAAATCGTTGACGGTCTCGGCGACGGCAAGCTGCAAGCTGTTTTGCCGACGCTTAGAGACTTGCGCCAGAAGTTGGAGTGATCGCGATTAGCTGATCACGCCTTTTTTCAGAATGATGTTCCCATAGATGCGCGTTTCGCCAGTTTGAATGACGGCAAATGCGTTACTGGCGCGTTCATAGAATTTGAACCGCTCCATGCCCTTGATAGGCGCGGGATTGTCAGCAGTTTTGTCGATGATTTCCTGAAACTCGCCAACGATTGGGGGGATGTTGGACGGATCGTCCACCACCTCCATCACGGCGAGGGGTGCATCATCAAATGTATCGATGGGGAAAAGCTGCACGATTGCTTCGAGCAAATCGGTTGCCGAAATTCCATCTAGGCGATGGCAACGCTTGCCCATGCTAGTCCCTGGAAAATTCGCATCGCCAATGACGATTTCGTCGCCATGCCCCATGGCGCGCAATGTGTGCAAGATGTCAGGGGATAAAATAGGCGAAATGTTGTGCAGCATTGGAAATCTCCGTTTAGGCTTAGGCGGGTTTGGTGCTTGCGGTGACATAGTTCACGCTTAGATCGCGGCTCGACAGGCTCCATGACCACAAGATCGGGTTAAAGACGAACCCCTTGCGATCGACGGGTGTGACCCCAGAGTTTGTCAGTAGCTCGGCCAATTCATCGGGCGTGATGAACTTGTTCCATTCATGTGTCCCCTTTGGCAACCAGCGCATGATGACTTCTGCGCCGACGATGGCTACGGCAAAGCTCTTGGCGTTTCGATTGATGGTAGAGCAGATGTGCAAGCCGCCGGGTTTCAGCAATTGCTGACAGGCTGTGAGGTAGGCAAGCGGATCAGCGACGTGTTCAACCACTTCCATGTTCAGGACAACATCGAATTGCTCGCCTGCTTCCGCCATGGCCTCAGCGGTTGTGTGGCGATAGTCGATTTTGAGGCCGGATTGTTCCGCGTGAATTTGCGCGACTGGGATGTTGCCAGCGGCGGCATCAGCGCCAACAACTGTCGCGCCAAGGCGCGCCATAGGTTCTGACAACAAACCACCACCGCAGCCGATGTCGAGAATGCGCAACCCTGCAAACGGGTTTTCTGCGCTGAGATCACGATCAAATTCGCCAGCGATTTGGCTGGTGATATAATCGAGCCGACAAGGATTAAGCATGTGCAGCGGTTTGAATTTACCCGCTGGATCCCACCATTCGGCGGCCATTGCTTCGAACTTTGCGACCTCTGATGGGTCTACGGTTGTTTGGGCGGCTTGCATTCCTGTCTCCATGTGCTCATCTGGGCGCAACTATCCCTTTAGGGGTATATAGGATGGATATGGATAAAATCTCAGGCCAAAAGAGCGCGGTTCACTATCTCTACCCTCCGATTGATCCATTTGATCAACGGATGATGGAAATGCCGGGTGGGCACAACATTTATGTCGAGCAATGCGGCAACCCGGATGGGGTGCCCGTTATTGTGCTGCACGGTGGACCGGGGGGCGGGTGTAGCCCTGCGATGCGCCGCTATTTTGATCCAGAGGTCTATCGCGTTATTCTGTTTGATCAACGTGGTTGCGGCCGCTCCAAGCCGCATTCATCGGTAAAGAACAACACCTCCTGGGATTTGGTTGCTGATATTGAGCGCATTCGGGCAGTGTTGGATGTTGAACAGTTTGTCGTGTTTGGTGGCAGCTGGGGCGCAACGCTTGCGTTGATTTACGCGCAAACGCATCCAGACCGTGTGCGTCATATTGTGCTGCGCGGAGTCTTCTTGATGACGCAGCGCGAACTCGACTGGTTTTATGGTGGTGGCGCTGGGCAGTTTTGGCCCGAACAATGGGCGCAATTTTCTGGTTTGGTGCCCGAGGATGAGCAAGGCGATTTGATCGCGGCCTATCACAAGCGATTGTTTAGTGGCGATCTGATGCTGGAAACCCGTTTTGCCAAAGCATGGTCGAAATGGGAGAATGCGCTGGCCTCCATTCAATCAAATGGCCAAAGCGGCGAAGCGCCCGGTGATTATGCGCGCGCGTTTGCTCGGCTTGAAAACCATTACTTCGTGCATGGTGGGTTTTTGGAATCAGATGGCCAGTTGCTCGAAAATGTGGATCGGATCAAACATATCTCAGGCGTTATTGTGCAAGGCCGTTACGATATGATTTGCCCACCTAAATCGGCTTACGATCTCGCCAAGCGTTGGCGCAACGCCGATTTGCGTTTTGTTCGCAACGCTGGGCATGCGCTGAGCGAACCGGGCATTAGTGCGGAGTTGGTACGTGCGATGGATCAATTTGCTGAAAGTTTGTAACAAAAAGGCCGCCTGCAAGCAGGCGGCCCCAACCTGTTGGACTCGTTAAAACACAAGAGATGCACTTTAAAAGTGTATTTCTGAATTGATAACTATCTCTATGCGTGTTCAATAACAACAGCTGAAAAGCGCGAGCTAGAGTGGTGTTTCTATTTCATTCCGACTTACGGCCTTGCGGATTCGTTTTGTCTTAGCTATATGCCAATCAACAGCGGCGCGGCTGGGTCCAAACCAACGCTCCACCGGATACGATGTAACGGGCCGCGCGCCCGTTTTTTTGTGCTTGAATGTATGCCTGACCACAGGCTGGAAGAATTATGACAAACGATCTGATCGCTAAAGCAGCTATTGACCAACGTCTCGCCGAGATTGTCTCGCCCGTGATCGAAGATCTGGGTTTCGAACTTGTGCGCATTCGTTTGATGTCTGGCAAGACAACGACGCTTCAAATCATGGCAGAACGTCCTGAAGGCGGTATCGAAGTCGATCAATGCGCTGAAATCAGCACTGCGATTGGCGCGACGCTTGATGTCGAAGATCCGATTTTGGACGAATATACGCTGGAAGTTTCCAGCCCGGGCATCGACCGTCCGTTAACGCGCCTTAAGGACTTTGCGACGTTTGAAGGTTATGAAGCCAAGATTGAA
>NZ_JBDWVM010000398.1:0-5101 GCF_039984035.1 Planktotalea sp.
GCGCGCAGACAGCGGTGATGACGACCTCGCGTCCAGCACGTGCGGCTAAAAGGGCGGCCTGTTGACGGACAATTTTGACAACGCCCGTACCGACCGTTCCCAGACCTGCAATTCCAAGTCGCAATGGCGAAGTTTGGCTCATCTGGGATCTCCTAAAACGAATAAGATGTTTGTGTTGCACTGCCTTTAGCTTTCAGGGGCGGCGGGTGCAACGGCGCAATGTGCGCTTTTGATCAACTCTTGCGCTACTCAGGCTCTGTTGGCGCAGTTATGCCGCCCTCAAGGCGTTTGCGCAGCTCTTCATCGATTTCTGGGTCGGCCACGAGTTTCTCGTCGCGCTTTTTGCGCAGGGCCTCCAGACGTTCGAGAAGCGGATCGCTGTCCGCGCCACTTGGCGTTGCGAGCAGATCATCGCGCCGCGTGGTCAGCGTATCCTGCAGCTCGTCCGTGATGGTGGGTTCGGGTTCTTCGAGCAGCTCATCGAGCGGGACAAGATCGGGGTAGGGGGTGGTGCGATCAAACTCTGCCTCAGATACCTCTAATTCCGGAAAGTCGGCGCAACCACCCAAGGACGCGAGCGCAATGAGAACAAGAAAAGGTGACGAAACACGCATGGCGAAGACCTAAAGAGCTTTCGCCCTTACTGCCGTAGCCCAAGGGGCAAGACAAGGGGGCTTTGGTTTTCGGCGATTTCTGGCTTTTTTTTGAACGATTGTTCAGTTAACGTGACCTTATGGCCAGAACCCAAGGATCACATTCAGACGTCACCGGACCGCGCATTCGCGCTGCGGCGCAATCCCTGTTTGCGCGTCACGGCTATGCGGCGGTGTCGATGCGCCAGATAGCAGCCGAAGTTGGCGTTCAGGCGGGGGCGTTGTACAACTACACGCCCGATAAGCAAACGTTGCTCTTTGATCTGATGAAACAGCACATGGATGATCTTATGGCCGCGCTAGAGGCGCAAGAGCCGTTGAATGATCCATTGGCTGCGCTGGAACGCTTCACGCGCTTTCACATGTCTTTCCACCTTGAGCGCCCTGATGCGGTTTTCATCGCCTATATGGAGTTGCGCAATTTGAGCGAAGATCATTTCGTACAAGTTGAGGCGCTGCGCCAGAGATATGAGGCGGTGCTCGCGGATATTCTGCGCGAGGGCCAAGGCCAAGGCGTCTTTGTGCTCAGCGATGTTGCGGTTGCAACCCGTGCGGTGATTGCGATGTTGACGGGCGTAACCACATGGTATCGTGACAGTGGTGCGCTTAGCCAAAACGAAGTGGAAGAGGTCTATTGGCAAATGGTGCGCGGCGCCGCAGGTGCCAGCCAGGTTTGATCCGGGTGCGTGCAAGAGCACGGCACCTTACGGTGCGCTGATCAAAAGTTCGGTTCAATGGGCGGGTTTGATGAACGTCCCGTTGCGCAGATCTTTGACCGCTTGTTGCAATTCTTCCCGTGTATTCATCACGATAGGCCCATGCCATGCGACAGGTTCTTGCAGCGGTTGCCCCGAGATCAGCAGAAACCGCACGCCTGTTTCGCCTGCTTGAACTGTAACGCTCTCGCTCGCGCCAAACCGTACGAGCGTGCGATTGCCCGACATATCACGGATGTTAACCTCTTCACCGCCCACTTCCTTTTCGAGCAGTACGCCAATTGGGGCAGAGGCATCGACGAAAGCACCACTCCCTTCAAAGACATAGGCGAAAGATCGTCTGTGCTGGCTCAGTTTGAAGGACTTCTTTACGCCTGCAGGCACAAAGATATCGAGGTATTGAGGGTCTGCAGCGATCCCGTCCACGGGACCTGTTTTGCCCCAGAAGGAACCAATGATGACTTTGACCTCGGTGCCATCGTCGTCTTGGATCAGCGGGATTTCCTTGCTTTCCACGTCCTGATAGCGCGGGGTGGTCATTTTAAGCGAAGAGGGCAAGTTCGCCCAAAGCTGAAAGCCGTGCATCTGCCCTTGCGCGTTTCCATGGGGCATTTCCTGATGCATGATGCCAGAGCCTGCGGTCATCCATTGGACATCGCCCGCGCCGAGAGAGCCCGTATTGCCAAGGCTATCAGTGTGCTCAACGCTGCCGTTTAGAACGTAGGTTATGGTTTCGATGCCGCGATGGGGGTGCCACGGGAAGCCTTTTTCGAACTTATCCGGGCTATCACCGCGAAAATCATCAAATAGAAGAAACGGATCAAGCTCTGTCGGGTCCTGAAAGCCGAAAGCGCGATGCAATTGGACACCTGCGCCTTCGAGCGTCGGTGTTGCTTGGGATGTTTCGAAACGTGAACTTACAGACATCTTTTGACCTCATGAATTGTGCTCATGAGATAGGCCGGCCAATCGGTTTGCACAATTGGACGAATTTGCGCGCAAACTGTGCATCCGTGCACACTTGGCTAGCCGCCTGTATGGCTCATGTGGCGCGTGACCTGACCATCCGCTTTTTGGCGTGAATAGTCGAAATCATGCCCCTTTGGCTTTAGCCCGATTGCTTTGTGAATGGCCTCTTGCAGGGGCGCATCATCATTCGGGTTGTTACGCAAAGGCGCACGTAGATCTGCCATGTCTTCTTGACCAAGGCAGAGGTACAGCTCGCCCGTGCAGGTCAGGCGGACGCGATTACAGCTTTCGCAGAAATTATGCGACAGCGGTGTGATAAAGCCGATCTTCTGGCCCGTTTCATCCAGCTGAACATAACGCGCAGGGCCGCCTGTGCGCTCGGATAGTTCGGTCAGGGAATAGTTTTGCGCCAATTGGCGACGCACGTCTTTGAGCGACCAATATTGGCCAACGCGGTCTTCATTGCCGAGATCGCCCATGGGCATAACTTCGATCCACGTGAGCGCAATGTCACGCTCTGCGCACCATTCGGTCATGGTGAACAGCTCGTCCTCGTTGAAATCTTTCAAAGCGACAGCGTTGATCTTGACCTTCAGGCCCGCCGCAAGCGCCGCATCAATGCCTTTCAGAACCTGCGGCAGACGTCCCCAGCGGGTTACACGGGCGAATTTCTCTTCATCGAGCGTATCGAGAGAGACGTTCACACGGCGCACACCAGCGTCATAGAGCGGCTGCGCAAAACGCGCGAGCTGGCTGCCATTGGTGGTTAATGTCAGCTCTTCCAACGCGCCGCTGTCCAAATGACGGCTCATGCTTTGGAAAAATGTCATGATTTCGCGGCGCACCAGCGGTTCCCCGCCTGTGATGCGCAGTTTTTTCACACCCAAATCTACAAAGGTGCTGCACATGCGATCCAGTTCTTCGAGGGTAAGTAGTTCTTTTTTAGGGAGAAACTGCATATTTTCGGTCATGCAATAGACGCAGCGAAAATCGCAACGGTCTGTTACGGAAACACGAAGATAGGTGATCGCGCGGGCGAATGGGTCAATCAAAGGAGCTGTCATGAAGGAAAGCGTAGTGTGCAAGTTCAGCCTCCGCAAGGGGCGCAAAGTCGCGCTTGAACACGATGTTGCGTTCTGGGGGCGAGGGGTTAAACATGGGCACATGAAACGCTTGATGATGATTGCTGCGCTTTTTGCGCTCGGGGCCTGTGCCCAACAACCTGTCGAAACAGAAGTACCTGTTGATGAGGCCACGCTTGGAACAGATCAGACGCGGCCCAAGGCGCGTCCGGCTGGGCTTGGTCGCGTTGTGCCCAAGGCCGCGAAAACAGCGGAAGAATTCGACGTCACGACTGAAGAAGAACGCAAAGCCGCTGCCGCGGTGCCAGTCGAGGGTGGGGAAAAAGCGCTTGGTCTTACGGTGGCCTCGCTGGGCGATCCGACGCAAGCTGGCTTTTGGATCAAAACGCCGTTGGTCAGCGCGCAAACCAGCGGGCGTGTGGTGTACCCGGGAAATGGCAAGTCGGTTCAGGTCGATCTGATTCCCATTGAGGGCGCGGAAACGGCGGGAAGCCGTTTGTCGCTCGCGGCGTTCCGCGTTCTGGAAGCGCCGCTCACTGAATTGCCCGAAGTCGAAGTGTTCTCGGGCGGTTAAGCCTCTGGCGGCAATTTGCGCGTCGCATCCTTGCGCGCGAACGGCTTCAACGTGTCGCCGTGCTCTGCCATGAAGGCGCGCACGCGCGGCGCATCATGTTTGCCAAGCTCACGCAGCCACCAAGAAATGCCCTTTTGGATGAACCATTGGTGATCCGTCGCATAGCGCGCCAGCCAGCCAAGAATACGTTCCCGTGCTTCGATTTCAGCGGGTTTTGGGTGGTTCTGTTTTGTCCATGGTAAAGTGATGACCAATGCCGCACGGCGGGTCCACATGTGATCCGAGGTTGTCCACGCTTCAATCTCATCCAGACGGGAAGGGTCCGCGATCAGGCGTTTCTGGCCAGCCATGCAAGCATGATCCGCAATCGCCCAACTGTCGAAATCAGGTGCCCAGCTTTTGATCAACTCCCATGCGCCCTCATCGGGGCGCAAACGCGCCTGTGTAAGAAGCTTGGAGGCGGCAAGGCGGGCTTCGAAAATGTCCGTATTCCATAGCTCACCGGCGAGACGAACCCGCGTGTCTACGTCCAGCGTTTGACGCCAGCCTTTTGTCAGATCGTTGATGTCAGGATTGGCGAGCCCGAGATATTCGCGCTCCGCCTTGTGGTACTTGGCCATGCCCTCTGCGCGGCCTTCTTGAACAAGGGCGCGCAGAGCGTCTAGCGCTTCATCCAAAGTCATTCGACTGTCACAGACTTCGCGAGGTTACGCGGCTGATCCACGTCCGTGCCTTTGGCGACGGCGGTGTGATAGGCCAGCAATTGAGCCGGTACAGAATAGATGATCGGGCTGATCAGCGGGTGACACTCAGGAATCGCGATCTTGTTCCAAACGTCGCCTGCATCTTCCAAACCTTTGCGATCCGAGATCAGCAGCACTTTACCAGAGCGCGCCATGACTTCCTGCATGTTGGAGATAGACTTGTCATAAAGATCATCAGATGGCGCAAGTACGACGACTGGAACCTTCTTATCGATCAATGCGATGGGGCCGTGCTTAAGTTCGCCTGATGCATAAGCTTCGGCGTGTATATAGCTGATTTCTTTAAGTTTAAGTGCGCCTTCGTGCGCGAGCGGATACATGAGGCCGCGGCCCAAGAAGAGGA
>NZ_JBDWVM010000399.1:0-1879 GCF_039984035.1 Planktotalea sp.
GGTGGGGTTCGAAGGGGAGGCTTGCCGCCCCTCGCAAGGTCCCGTGTCAGCAGCGCCAGCGTATGACATGGGTCGCCTTGCTGTTTGCTCTTCAGTGGGATCGGTAGCGGTCATGATCTGAGGCCAGCGGCTTGGATTTGGGCCTGCGTCACCAGCTTCGACGCCAGCAATCCGTCGATCTGCTTTGCCGTGATGTGTTTGCACATCGGGCTGCGATCACTGATCCAGCAGGCCAGACGCGCGTGGTGATCAGCTTGCAAAGCTGCCGCCTTTTCTCGGTCTTCTGCCTGTTTCTCGACATAGCCCTGCCAACGCCGCGACTGAAACCAGTTGTCCGAAAAACAGACCTTAGAGCGGGTGAAACCTGCGCTTTCGTTCGCGTAGGCTTGGACCGCCTGCCGCAAGTCCTCCGGTGCGATCCCTTCCTTCACGGCCTTTTCGATATCGGCACAGCAGGCTGCTCTACCGCGTACCCGGTCTGGTGGATACGCCGCTAAAATCTTCTCATCCGCCGCCGCCTCGCGCTCGCGCGAAGGAGGTTCTTTCTTAGGTTCAATGGTAAGGTTCGTGTCCCGATTTGAGACTACCCCCGTCTCACCCTTGGGACTTTTCCCCCTGTTTTTTGAGACGTTTCCCCCCGTCTCATTTTGAGACACAACCCCATTGGGACCGCTCGCCCCGCCCTTCGGGCGCGAACTGGGGCCAAGGGTAATATCGAGGTGCAGCTCGTATTGGTTAGACCCTCGCCCGCCATCACCATCTCCACGAGCATGGCGCGTGACAAGCCCGCACTCCTCCAACGTCGTCATGTGACGAAACAGCGTTGCGCGGCCCATCTCACATTCGTCCGCCAACCTCTTTGCGCTTGGGTTACACTGACCAGTCTCTTTGTTGTGGAAGTCTGCCAGTTGGATCAGCACGATCTTCGCGGCAGGTTTCAAACCTTTGACATTCGCGGCCCAGATCAATGCCATGCCACTCATGGCTTTGAACCGCCGAACGAATGCGAAAAAAGGTTCGTCACATGTCGAATAATCGCAATGATATCAAAGGCCGTGTTTTTGCAGTTCGTCAGCCTAACATATTGTTCTCGTGAATTTGTGCTCTGCCTGCCGGGCCTACCAGTTCAAGACATTTTTTCTTTGCTCGCGCAGTTTTTAGCCTGTTTGCCCGCCAACTTGTCTTGGGCAACGCTAATAAGTTGCAGAGTCGTTTAGATCGACGTCGCAACTTTCCGAAGCATATTGATTGTTGGTTGCTCATTACTTTCATCTGTCGGCAACGGATCGCTCGATTGTTTGACGATGACGACCTCGTTTTCGGGATCAATCCACATCCATTGCCCATGAATACCAATCGCGGCCAGCTCGCCTTCTCCTGTGCTGTACCAATAACTTCTGTATCGACCCTTTGGGAATATGTCCCCCTGATCGCTGGCTTTCCAGATATCGTGATTCCCTCCGGTCCAGAGATCCTCAATCCAGCTTTTGGGCACGACCGCTCCTGTATTCATGCGCACCAGCTCACCAATACGGGCGAGATCGCGGGCTGTTGTGGACATACCGCCCGCCGCGCGCGCAACGCCGAGCCGGTCGACGGACATCATTGCATCACTACGCGTACCAGCAGGTTTCCAAAGGAGATCAGACAGCAGTTGGTTCAAACGCGTGCCTGCGGCACGTTCCAGCACGACGCCTGCCAAATCTGTATTGGGCGAGCGATAGGCATGCACCGTTCCATGCGCAGGTTCACCCTTTTGGATAGAGCGTAGAAAGCTCATCAAATGCGCGTCGATATCGTCGGCAATCGGCGGGTTCCAAGCGGTCGCGCGCCGATACCGCGCATAGCCATCAGCGTCGTCCAGATAATCTTCGGTGAA
>NZ_JBDWVM010000400.1:0-7967 GCF_039984035.1 Planktotalea sp.
TGCCGAGCGATCATCCCCTAACACTTGCTAAAATGGCGCAAACAGGAACTGAATCCTTTCTAGAGCGCCGCGAAATGGGTGTTCTAAATATCGGAGAGACGGGCAATGTGACTGTAGATGGGACAACCTACGAGTTGGCCAATGGCGAGGTCCTTTATATTGGCATGGGCTCAGGACCCGTCGAATTCTCTGGAGCGGGCCGCTTTTACATCCTGTCCGCGCCCGCGCATCACAGCTACCCGACGACACATATTCGACAGAGCGATGCGAACCGCGTTGAACTCGGCTCCAAAGAGCAAGCCAATAAGCGCGTGATTTTTCAACTCTTGCATCCAGACGTGTGTAAGAGCTGCCAACTCGTCATGGGATATACGCAACTTGAAGAAGGCTCGATTTGGAACACGATGCCCGCGCATGTGCACGATCGCCGGATGGAGGCCTACCTCTACTTCAATGTTGATGCGGAGCAACGCGTCTTCCATTTCATGGGCGAGCCAACTGAAACCCGGCATCTCGTTATGGCGAATGAAGAAGCTGTCATTTCCCCACCATGGTCGATCCACAGCGGCGCGGGCACCGGCGCATATACATTCTGTTGGGGAATGGCGGGCGATAACGTAGATTTTACCGATATGGATATGGTCGAGATGGGAGATTTGCGATGAGCAATCCATTCTCTCTTGAAGGGCGTCATGCACTGGTGACGGGCGCCAATACGGGCATTGGTCAAGCGATTGCAGTTGGCCTCGCTCAAGCAGGTGCAAAGGTCACTTGCGTCGGACGGCGGCACTGCGAAGAAACCCTAACGCTTATCGAAGAGATTGGCGGCACCGCGGAGTCGAAGCTGACAGATTTCAGCGATCCAATGGCGGGACAGACCCTCTTTGCCGAGGGCGACATCGACATTTTGATCAACAACGCTGGCATCATTCGCCGCGATGATGCGGTCGATTTTACCGAAGCTGATTGGGACGACGTGATAGACGTTAACCTCAAGGCTTTATTCTTCACAACCCAAGCCTTTGCGAAGGCGATCCTCAACCGTGACGACCAAGGTGCTGTGGTCAATATTGCCTCGCTTTTGTCGTTCCAAGGTGGCATTCGAGTACCTTCTTATACCGCGTCGAAACATGGCGTCGCGGGCTTAACCAAAATTCTCGCCAACGAATGGGCGGCAAAAGGCATTAACGTGAATGCAGTCGCGCCCGGGTATATCGAAACCAACAATACCGAAGCGCTTCGCAACGATCCAGAACGCAACAAAGCGATCCTTGATCGCATCCCAGCAGGTCGTTGGGGGCAAGCTTCTGATATTGCAGGCGCGGCTGTTTATCTTTGCACGCCTGCCGCACGCTATGTGCACGGTGCCGTTCTGAATGTGGATGGGGGTTGGCTGGCGCGCTAACGGCGCCGACATCCAACTTAAACTTAATTCAAAGATCACTCACAAATAGCATTGGAAATGTTCTAAACAGGATGGTATTCGCAACTGAATCAAAAATGTGAGCGCTAACATATAGCCTCATTCGACAAAGGCGTGTTCTATGATCTTGAACTGTGGTGAAGCTCTGATTGATATGGTCGCTGGCCAAGATGACGACGGTCAAACGGTGTTTGTCCCTCATTCTGGCGGCGCGGTGATGAATACCGCAGTGGCGCTCGGGCGCCTTGGTGTGTCTTCCAGTTTCTTTGCTGGTTTGTCCTCTGATCTGTTCGGCGCGCAGCTCAAGGCGCATTTGGATGCGAGCCACGTTAGCTATGACCTTTGCCCCATCAGCGATGATCAAACGACACTGGCCTTCGTTCAGCTTGAAAATGGTCAAGCCAAATACGCCTTCTTTGATGAGAACACGGCGCTGCGCAACCTATCGCAAGCGGATGTTCCCGCCCTGCCAAAGGAAACGAAGGCCCTGTTCTTTGGCGGAATTTCTCTCGCTTATGGCACCTGCGCAGAAACCTATGAGCAAATGATCGTCGATGCCTCCAGCACCTATGTGACGATGATCGACCCTAACATTCGCCCGAGCTTTGTTCGTGATGAGGCTGCCTTCCGCGCACGCCTTACGCGGATGATCGGCGCGAGTGACATCCTGAAGCTCAGCGATGAGGATTTGGAATGGCTTGAGGGCGAAGGCGAGATTGATGATCTTGCGCGAGGTCTACTGGCCAAAGGCGTCAAATTGGTGCTGATCACTAAAGGCAGCGATGGCGCAACGGCCTATCACGCGAACCATGAAGTGCATGTTCCAACGATCCCTGTCGATCTGAGCAACTCCGACACAATCGGCGCAGGCGATACATTCAATGCGGGCGTTCTGGCGTCCTTGTCTGAAAACAATCTGCTCAGCAAAAGCGCCATTGCAGAGCTTTCAGAAGCAGACGCAAAAGCCGCTCTCGCCTATGGCATGGCCGCCGCACGCATTACCGTGTCGCGCAAAGGTGCAAACCCGCCTTGGAAGCACGAGCTAGAGCAAGCTTAAGCGCGCTTAATAGAACAACCGCACTAAACCGAGTGTGATTGCCGGAAAGGCAACCAAAAGCGCAATGCGTACAATATCAGAGAGTACAAAGGGCAGCGCCCCTTTGTATGTCTCGCCGATGCTGACGTTCTTGGACATATTGTTGATCACAAAGAGATTTAGACCAACGGGCGGTGTGATCAGCCCAATTTCGGCGGACATCAACACCAAGATACCGAACCAAATTCCCACCTCGCTCGGTGGAATGCCAAAGTCCAATTGCGTGATGATCGGCACAAAGATTGGGACCGTCAGAAAGATCATCGCGAGGGAATCCATCACCATTCCCAACAGCAGATACATTAACAACATTCCAATTAGGATCATCCATGGGCTGACATCTGCCTCAAGGAAAAAGGCAGCCAATGTTTGCGGCACCTGAGCCGAAGAAAGGAAGGAGTTAAAAACACCCGCTGAGACGATAATGAAAAAGATCATCGCGGATGTTTTTGCGGTCGAAAGCAGCGACTCTTTCAGCGCATTCAAAGTGAGCGAGCGATTTGCGATAGCAACCAGCGCGGTTCCTGCTACGCCCACCGCCGCCGCAGCCGTTGGTGAAAACGCTCCGGTGTAAATCCCGCCAATGACCAATGCGAAGATCAACATCACAGGCCAAACTGCAAACAGCGCGCGAAAGCGTTGTCGGTACGCCAGCCGCGCCGCAACACCAACGCTATTTGGTACGACGCGCGCATAGATCGCGATTGTCGCCATATAGCCCAACATTGCAATCAAGCCTGGGATGAAGGCCGCAGTGAACAGTTTCTCAATGTTTTCTTCAGCGAGGATTGCGTAGATCACCAAAACGACCGACGGCGGAATCAGAATGCCAAGAGTACCGCCTGCGGCAAGAGCGCCTGTTGACAGCGCTCCGCTATAACCAGCTTTGTCTAATTCCGGTAGCGCGACGCGGCCCATGGCAGAGGCCGTCGCAAGCGATGATCCACAGACAGCGCCAAATCCAGCGGAGGCACCAATTGCCGCCATAGCTAAGCCGCCACGCCGATGCCCCAGCCATGCTTGAGCCGCGTTAAACAGCGCAGCAGACATGCCGCCGCGCGTGGCGAATTCGCTCATCAACAGGAACAGCGGAATGATCGAGAGAGAATAGTTGGTCAGCGTGCCGTAGGTGAAGGTCTTAAGCTGGCTATCCATCATGCGTATATTTCCCGAGACCAAATAGGTCCCGAGCAAGCCGATCACGAACATCGATGCTGCCAGCGGAATCCGCAAAGCAATGACAAGCAAAAGAACGGGAAAGCTCAGCAGGCCAAGCTGAAAAGGCGTGATGAATTCAAAGACCATCAGGCTTGTCCTACCTGAGCAGGACTAAGAAGCGCGCGCGCAGAGCGCCAAACGCAAAAGCACGCGACGATGAAGAACGCGAGCACACAAAGCTCAGCGACAACATAGGTTGGCCAAAGCGGCACACCTAATATTTGAGATTCTTGCGCGGTACGCATACGCCCTACCGCTTGCTCAAAATCACCTTGCAGGAGCAGATTGCCCAAAGGCTCTTTACTGCCGCGCGCCTTTTTGAAGATCAAAAACCATTGCCGCGTCAAAATCAGATAAGCCAAAACCGCCAAGGCCAGATCACCGAGTAGATCAAGAAACCTGTTGAAACGTTGTCCTAGAACGGGTTCGAACAGATCAATCTTGATGTGCCCCCGTTGGATCATGGCCCACGGCAGTGCTGCGAACAGCGCAAAGCCAACGCCATATGTCACTAGCTCTTCTTCTCCTAGGATTGGCCGAAGCCATGACAAATGTTCCTCGACCCAGACCGGCCCTAACAGCGCCTCGGCGCTGCGTCGTCCGAGTTTGAGAAGGATGCTGAGACAGGTCGCGCAGGTCGCGAACAGCAAGCCCAAACCGCCAAACAAAGCAAGGCCCGCCGAAAAGCGGACCAAGGCAGTTTCCAATCGTTCAAATGAAATCATCGGGACCGTTCCACCTGCTCTCCATTATGAAGAGCAGGCCTTAACAACCTTAGTTGTTCGCTTCGATCAGGCCTTTGGCCGTTTCAATCGCAGCAGCGCCATCGAACCCGAGACCTTCAGCGCGCTCAATCCAACGCTCATAGACGGGTTGAGACGCCTCGACCCAGCGGTCAACTTCAGCTTGATCCAGCGTGATGATGTTGTTGTCCTTGGCAAGTGAGCGACCAAAGGCATCGCCTGCCCCTTGCTCTGTCGCCGCGATCACAGAGAGCGATTTGCCCGTTTCTGCATCCAGAATTGCGCGCAAGTCGTCGGGCATTTCTTCATAGATATCCCAGTTCATCGCCAGAACAAAGATCGCAGTATAAAGCGAACGATCACCGCTGAGTTCTGTGTGGTTGCCCACCAGTTCAGACAAGCGAATGGACGGTGTCACTTCCCAAGGGACAACCGTTCCGCTGATCACACCCTTTGAAATATTCTCGGGAATCTTCGGCAAGGGCATGCCAACCGGCGTTGCGCCCAATTCACCCAGCAAATCTGTGACTAGGCGTGTAGGTCCACGCATTTCCTGGCCCGCTAAGTCTTCAAGTTTCGCAATCGGGTCTTTGGAGTGGATTACACCGGGTCCGTGCACCCAAGCTGCGAGGATCTTTGTTTCCTCGAATTCGCCATCCTGCAGGTCGCTTTCAACGAGGTCGTAGAAGGCCTTGGACGTCGCGACATGGTCAGACATCATGAACGGTAGCTCAAATACTTCCGCTTGATTGAATCGACCAGATGTGTAGCCGGGCAATGTCAAAACTGCCTCAACAGCCCCATCTGCGGCTTGGTCATAAAGATCGCCAGGGCGCCCACCGAGGGACATGCTGTCGAACAACTCGATCTTGATACGCCCATCACTCGCTTCGGCGATGCGCGCAGCAAACGGAACCAGAACTTTTCCATGCAAAGGCGCTTTTTGCGACATGAAGTGATGGACGCGGATCGTCACATCCTGTGCCTGTGCGGTCGCAGCGGTGCAAAGCAGTGCAAGCGCACCCAAAGTTGTCTTGAGCAATGGTGATTTAGTTAGGCGCATTCTAGCAGTCTCCCTTAAGTTCACGGGAAGAAACCGCATTTGCGGCCACTTGAGGGCCGCAAATAGGACGCTTATCGTTGAATACGCGTCAAAATCAGCTCTTAACCCGCTCGTAACTCGGATCATAGATGTTCGCATCTATGACCTTTGCCTGAACCATTTGCCCCAGAACGTCAATTGAAACGACAGTTCCTAGATCCGCAAACGCTGGCTCGACAAACGCATATGCAAGATTGAGACCGGTGCGATATCCCCAGCCCCCTGAGGTTACTGTTCCAACAACGCGGCCACTGTCCATGACAGATGATCCACCGTGCGCCGCTGCGTCGGTACTTTCGAGCGCCATGGTGACCAATTTCACATTCGGCCCTTTTTGTTGCCGCGCGAGCAAGGCGTCTTTGCCAACGAAATCTTCTTTGTCCATTTTCACGAAACGGTTCAAATTCGTCTCAAACGGGTCAAATTCCGTAAGAATATCGGCTTTCCAATGCAGATATCCTTTCTCCAGACGCATACTATCTACCGCAAGGCCACCAAACAGCTTCATCCCATGCGCTTCGCCTGCCGCGCGCAAAGACAGATAGGCCGAATAAAGCGATGCGTTCGGGACATGAATTTCATAGGCCAACTCGCCAGAAAAACTTACCGCAAGAACAGTTGCAGGAGCGATCCCAATGAAGCATTCGCGCACCGACAACCAAGGGAAGGCGTCTTTGGACCAATCCTCACGGCTCACCGCTTGAAGAACATCGCGCGCCTTTGGACCGGCCACGACGAGGATCGTTTGATCATTGGTCAGAGAGCGAATTTGAACGTCTTCATCCGCTGTTAGGTGGCTTTGGAGCCAATCCATATCATGCAACTCAGACGCAGCGGCAGAGCCATACCAGACACGATCAGGACCGCGATCAGATGCTGGAATATTCGCAAGCGTTGCTTCGCCCTTGAGCATGCCGTGGTGGTTCAACAAATAGGACAGCCCCACGCGCCCCGCTTTGCGCGTGATACGTCCACACATCATGCGATCCAAGAAATCATGCGCATCGGCGCCCGTGATTTCGAACCGGTTGAAGCCATTTACCTCGCAAAGGCCGACGGCATTTTGAACAGCGTCGACTTCTGCGGCAACTACGTCAAAGCTCTCGTCAAACTTAAAGCCATGCGTGACATGAAAGTCTGGTGTCGGCTTGTAGAACTCGGCACGTTCCCAGCCATTCACAACCGTAAACTCAGCCCCTTCTGCCGCCAAAACAGGTGTCAGTGAGGTTGTTTTGGCCATGCGACCTGCAGGGCGTTGTTCATTGGGGAAGTGGAAACGAAACTCGTTCTGATAGTCCTCAATGGCCAACAAGGACGTCAATTCCACATTCGTGTGTCCTGCAAATCGACGCGGGTCGATGCACCACGTGTCATACTGCGCTTCACCATGCACAATCTGCTGCGCCAAGAGCCAGCCGTGTCCGCCACCTTCACCAAGCCCTGCGCGCAGACCGATAATGCAAAACGCGTTGCGCTTGTTCGGGATGGGACCGACCAGCGGCGCGCCATCGATGGTATAAGTAATCGGGCCGTTGACGATGGTCTTAATGCCAACTTCGGTCAGCGCAGGCATACGTTCAAACGCACCTTCAAGAACATCCATCACGCGATCGAGATCGTCAGGGCACAAGGCGTTGACGAAATTGGGATCGACGCCGTCCATGCCCCATGTTTTGCAGTCCTGCTCATAGAAGCCGACCAACAGGCCCCCTTTTTCCTGACGGGAATAGTAATCACTAATCGGGCAACGTAGCAGCGGAATACGCTGACCTGCATTCACCACCTCTGGAATGTCCTCGGTGATGAAATACTGATGCTCCATCGACATGACAGGGTGATGCACACCCATCATCGCGCCGACTTCGTTCACGCGGTAACCACAGGCGTTCACAACGATTTCGCAATCGATATCACCCTTGTCTGTGTGAACGGTCCAAGTGTCATCCTTATGCTGGGTCAACGACGTCACGGCCGTGTTGCGGTAAACTTCTGCCCCAGCTTTTCGTGCACGATACGACAAAGCCCCACACAATTGCGCGGGATCGATGTGCCCGTCTTCGCCGTCCCAGAGACCACCGAGCAGGTTGTCTGTCGAAATAAGTGGGTGACGACGCGCGCATTCTTCCGCATCCAGCACCTCGTATTCTACGCCCATCCCCTTCGCCATAGAGCGGAAATGACGATACCCTTCCATTTGCGCCTCGGTGTTCGCAAGGCGAATGCCACCATCGCCATGGTTATAGCCGACTGGATACTCAGGATCGTCGCGCAGCTCTTTATAGAGGTTGATGGAATGCGTTTTCAGGCCAACCATCGTTTGGTTCATACCAAAGTTCGTCACTTGCGCAGCGGAATGCCATGTCGTTCCTGACGTCAGTTCATTGC
>NZ_JBDWVM010000401.1:0-2273 GCF_039984035.1 Planktotalea sp.
CATTCTGACCCTGATTGTCGTTCCCGCGCTCTACGCGATTTTCTTCGGTGTACGGCAAGAGGAAACTGCCGAAGGCTAACGAATTGCTATGCGCATTTGGTTGGCGCAGTTCCAGAGACATCCGTGTCATCTGCGCTCACGTGCCAAAAGGAAATAACTGTGCCAGAAATCATTGTCCCAGCCTTTATATCTGTCACATTGGGCTTTGTGGTGTTTTTCCTTGGCGTTTTCCTGACCCGCAAGATCGCTGTCTTGGGAGACTATAACATCCCCGAGCCAGTCTCAGGTGGCCTTGCCGTCGCACTGCTCACATGGGGATTCTTTGCCATCACCGGCCAACAAATCACCTTCGATCTTGAGGTTCGCGACTATCTGCTTGTGGTGTTTTTTGCGACCATCGGATTGAATGCACAGATTGCGGATCTGTTCAAAGGGGGGCGTTTACTTGTGCTCCTTCTCGGGCTGACCCTCGCGTTTATGGTTTTGCAAAATTTTGTAGGGCTGCTGGGTGTGACCCTGTTTGGCTTGCCCTCCGCCACATCCGTTCTGGTGGGGTCTGCGTCTCTGATCGGCGGGCACGGCACGGCAATTGCATGGGGTCCACAAATCGAAGAGGTAACAGGGTTTGGCGCAGCACCTGAAATGGGTGTGGCCGCTGCAACGCTGGGTCTGATCCTAGCCGCAGTGCTAGGTGGGCCGATTGCAAAGCGTTTGATTGACCGAAACAACCTGACAAGCGATCAGGCTGACGAGCCGATTGTTGGCCTTGAGTTTGACGACAAGGAAAACCCCGACGACTTTATCAATCATGTCAGCCTGATGCGCGGGATGCTCGCCGTGCATGTCGCGATCTTGATGGGCTACATCGTGCATCTGGGGATTATCGAGGCAGGCGTGAAGCTGCCCTTGTTCGTCCCCTGTCTGCTGGTTGGCATCGTCATGTCCAACACCATTCCTTACCTCGTGCCTTCGATCACGTGGCCTGCACGCACCAAGTCTCTTGCGGTCATTTCAGACTACTGTCTGTCGGTGTTTCTTGCGATGTCCCTGATGAGCCTGCAGCTTTGGACCCTCGCAGAATTGGGCGGGCCGATTTTGGCCGTTCTGGTGCTGCAAGTTATGATGACGGTCGTGTTTATCCTGCTCATCTTTTTCCGCCTGATGGGCAGCAACTACCAAGGTGCGGTGCTCAGCGCAGGTTTCGCGGGGTTCACACTTGGGGCCACGCCAACCGCGATTGCAAACATGTCATCCGTGACAAAACGTTACGGTCCCGCACCGCTTGCATTTATCGTCTTGCCGCTTGTCTCAGCGTTCTTTGTCGACCTAGCCAATGCGGTGATCATCCAGTTTTTCGTCAATCTATAGCCATGGGCGATGGTGTTCCGTAAACAAAAGAGCTTTGCGAAAAGTATGGAAGTCCATCCGGGTCAACAAGCGTTTCATCTTCTTGAATGGCAGCAATTTGTGCGGCGTTGCAGCACCACAATTGCAATAATTGTTCGCTGCGAGCGCACGCAGCGAGAAACTCGAATTTACAGGTTGGGCTCGCAGCCGCCATTAGATCGGCCGCAGCATGTTTGGCGAAAGGGTAGCGCCGCCTAGCGAAGGACGGCCCTAACCGGCCATTGGCCAAGTCATTCCGATGCCACTGTCGCAGCCCGCATACCGGTCATTCGCTGCAAGCGCAAAATCGCGACAGGGTCGAACTCACAGATCGCGGACAAAGGGTGAGTTCGCTGCATCCAAACTAAGGACCGCTCCCGTATGTTGGTGCAATTCTTAAGCCTTCCAGAAGAGTCAGAAGTCCACGTAACAAATGCTCTTACTGACGTTCGCATTACGCATCAGTTAGAATATTTTTCCTCTTCGTTCACCGCGTTTCACATATTTCTCCTCGAGCCTCCTCCTTAGTCTTTTTTGATTTTCAAAATCAGAAATCAAAGGGTTTTCGAATACCTGTACACCTTTCTCGATTTCAAGGTCAATTTCCGCAAAGCTATTATTACGATCAAATGCATTTTCGATATTTGAGAGCTTGGGATAGAACTCAAAGACAACTCGATTTATGTCAAATATACTTGAGGGGCCCTTAAATTTCCCGCCACTGAGATTCATGTGACCATCTTCAAAATAACCAGCATACTGCAGATAGTCATCTCTGCTGCTCCTAACTATTGAGAACTCGGAATCTGCCGATTTCCACCGATCTAGCAGCCACAACCTTTCAAAAACCTCATCGTTTATTGATCTAACTAGCTGAAGAACATGAT
>NZ_JBDWVM010000402.1:0-2841 GCF_039984035.1 Planktotalea sp.
TCTGAATTTAGTGCTCTTAAGTTATTTTCCACCAATATAGCCTTTTTTGTTCAATTTTTAATTTCACGCAAAGTGGCGAGATTGGGTAACAAAATTGAATTATTTGAGAGAATTTTGATTAGTCTGCTAAATAGGTGGTTCGAATGTCCGCGGAGGTATTTTCTTTTGCTAAGGTCAGAAATGAAGCGTGCGGAGGATTTAGGTGGTGAATGTCGTCACTTTGCACCGCAACGAAAATTGCGCGTGAAGCGTTTGATGGAGATTTTATTGAAAATTAACAAAGTAGGCTTGAGTAGTTTAGTTCTCGTTAGATTTGGAGAAATATGACGTGCAAAACTTTACTGTGAAAGCCTTGTTCAATCCGACAATCATGTTGGCGGTTGCGTTGATGGCGGTGATAGTCATGATGATTTTACCGATGCCTGCGTGGGTATTGGACGTCGGCTTGGCTGCCTCTTTCGCGTTGGCTATTTTGATCTTCACTGTCACGCTATTTATCGAACGACCTCTTGATTTTTCGGCATTCCCGACAATTCTTCTTGCTTCTTTGATGTTGCGGTTATCGCTTAATGTTTCGTCCACAAAATTGATTATTGGCCAAGGGCATACAGGCACCGATGCCGCCGGCGATGTCATCGAGGGGTTTGCCCAATTTGTTATGGGAGGGAGCGTATTTCTCGGACTTGTAGTTTTCTGCGTATTATTGATCGTTAACTTTATGGTTATCACTAAAGGTGCGACGCGGATGGCAGAGGTTGGTGCGCGATTTGCGCTGGATGGAATGCCAGGCAAGCAAATGGCCATCGACAGCGATATGGCTGCTGGGGCAATCACTCATTCCGAAGCGCGAGAGCGGCGTGAAAGAGAACAGCAAGAGACGACTTTCTTTGGATCGCTCGACGGTGCGTCAAAGTTTGTAAAAGGCGACGCTGTTGCGGGGCTACTTATCACTCTTCTCAACTTGGTTGCTGGTTTGGTTATGGGGATCGCCGTGCACGGCATGCCTCTCGGCCAAGCGTTTGAAACATACGCTATTTTGACCGTCGGGGATGGTTTGGTTTCCCAAATTCCAGCGGTTGTTATTTCTATCGCTTCGGCCCTTTTGTTGGCACGGGGCGGTGCACAAGGCTCAACCGATCTGGCAGTGTTTGCCCAGTTGGGTAAGCACCCGGCGGCGATAGGTACTGTTGCTGGATTGATGGTTCTTTTTGCGCTGTTCCCGGGCTTGCCTTTTGCGCCATTCATTGCCGGTGGTGCCATGTTGGGCGTGGCGGCGTATCGGTTGCAACGCAAGGCAAAGTCCCAAACCACCGGGACTGACCTGGAGAAGGTTGAAGCCGAGTTGCCAAAAGAGAAGCCGCTTGGGGATATCCTCGAGCTTGACGACATCCATGTCGAGTTCGCACCGGATCTCGTAAATATGGTGCTGGATCCTGGCACCGGCTTGGATGCGCGTATTTCCAACATGCGGACCCATGTTGCTTCTGTGTATGGATTAATTTTGCCAGAGGTGAGGCTCACAGATAACGCGGCCATTGCACCCGGGACGTACGTTTTGCGAATCCAGGGTGTGGAGCAAGCAAGTGCAGAACTTAGTCCGGACCGGATACTGGCGCTTATCCCTGAAAATGCGACAGAAGTCCCCAGTGGGAATGACACTACTGAACCGGTCTACGGGGCGCCGGCACGATGGATTAGCGCTCGAGATCAAGAACAAGCTTCATTGGACGGCTTAACGTTGGTGACACCCGCTGAAATTTTGGCCACCCATTTACTGGAGACTGTAAAGCGGAACTTTAGCCGGTTGTTGTCGTTAAAATCTCTCAGACGTCTACTGCAGGAAATGGTAAATGTTTCTGACCCGATGCGGGCAGAAGCGAATAGAAAATTGCTCGATGAGATGATTCCAGACAAAGTGCCGGTTGATATGCTGCACGCTGTGCTGCGTCTGTTGCTTGATGAGCAAGTTTCCATACGAAATTTGCCGCTAATTCTGGAGGCAATCTCAGAAGCACGCGGGCAAAATACGCAACCAGAAGCGATCTGCGAACATGTAAGGCAACGACTTGGTTTCCAGCTCATAGCCGATATGAAGCGCGATGATGGGACCTTGCCGCTTATTCAGCTGGCTCCTGAATGGGAAGACACGTTTGCGACCTATCAAGTCGAAGCGGACAGAGGCCTCGATATCGCGCTGCCGCCGGATATTTTCAATCAATTGGCAGAGAATGTCTCAGAGAAACTGCAATCTGTGAGCGAGACTGGTATCAATGCCGCTATTGTCACAAATACACGTCGGAGACGCTTCCTTAGAACTGTGATGCGTGCGAAGGGCATCAATAATCCAGTCCTGTCCTTTGAGGAAATTGGGCTGGACGCGCGACCGTCTCTCGTTGGTGTTGTTGCCGCATGATGGCATTGGCCGAATTACTGCCTCTACTAGATGACCCCCTTTGGCATGGGTTTGTTGTTTTTGTAAGAGTTGCGGCGATCGCTTCGATGTTGCCTGCTTTTGGCGAGCAATCGGTGCCTGCGCGCATCAAGCTCGTTTTGGCGCTGGCCTTCATGTTGATTGTAGCTCCCGCAATAGCGCCGATACCGCTTTCGGAAACATTGGGAGATATGGCGTTCTTGGTCGTGACCGAAGTGCTGTCTGGGCTCGCGTTGGGGATTGGTATTCGTTTGTTTGTGTTAGCTTTGCAAACGGCCGGTACAATAGCAGCGAATGCAACATCGCTTTCTCAAGTGTTTGGGGGGTCTGGCGTCGATCCGATGCCAGCTATGGGGTACATTCTTATCGTAGGTGGTTTGGCGTTGGCTGTGATGACAGGGTTGCATGTA
>NZ_JBDWVM010000403.1:0-3943 GCF_039984035.1 Planktotalea sp.
AGAGGTCACAAGCAAGGCGCTCAATATTGCCCAAGACGCCGCTTTCCGGAGCAGGGGAGTGGTGCCGGATCAAAAGAATTGGCTCAATACGGCTGCGACCACTGCGATGGGGGCTGCTGGTGGGATGGGCGGTTTGCCGACAGCGTTTGCCGAATTGCCTGTGACCACGACGGTCCTCCTCCGCGCGATCCAAGGGATTGCAGCGGAATATGGTTTTGACCCTGCTGACCCGGAAATACAGGCCGAATGCCTGCATGTTTTCGCAGCGGCCGGTCCATTGGCGAATGATGATGGCGCTGATATGGGATTTTTAAGTGCCCGCGTGACCCTAACGGGCGCAACGGTACAAGGCATCATCACACAAATCGCCCCGCGTTTGGGGGCGGCCTTTGGCCAAAAATTGGCAGCGCAAGCAGTGCCGCTGATTGGGGCTGTCGCTGGCGCGGCGACGAATTATGCCTACACAAGTTACTACCAAGAAATGGCACATGTTCATTTCGGTCTTATGCGCGCGAGCGAGACCTATGGGGTCGACCGCGCGCAGCTCGTTCTAAAATTATCCGAAGCCGTTAAACCGTCTTCAGATATTCAGTGACCGGCTCGCGAACGGATTGCGCACCACTTGCGTGACACTCTTCAATGATCTCGCGTAGTTTCGCGAGATCAACGCGCCGCAGCAGATGTTTGACCGGACCCACAGACGCAGGACGCATTGACAGCGATTTGATGCCAATCGCCGCAAAGCAGGCGGCTTCAATCGGGCGACCTGCATCTTCACCGCAAAACGAAAGCGGCGTATTGGAGGCTTCACTGCGTGTGACGATACCCTGTAGGAAACTTAGGAACGGGATCGACAAGGTATCGTAACGACGGCGCACGCGTTCGTTTTCACGGTCAGCGGCAAAGAAGAACTGTTTTAGATCGTTGCCACCAATCGATAGGAATTCCACCTCATCAAAGAAGGCTTGCGGCGCAAAGGCAAGCGATGGGGTTTCCAACATCGCGCCTATATTGATCTTAATCGGTAGCGGATTTCCCAAGCGGCGTTCGCGCTCAATCGCTTTGTTCATCTCTTCTTTGGCTGCAACATATTCACTGTATTGCGCAATGAAGGGGAACATAATTGACAAGTTTCGCCCCGCTGCCGCGCGCAAAAGCGCCTGCAGCTGCATGCGCATCACACCCGGCTTATCAAGCCCGACACGGATCGCGCGCCAGCCCAAAGCTGGGTTCGGCTCATCATTGGGCTTCATATAGGTCAGGACTTTGTCCGAGCCGATATCGAGCGTGCGAAAGACGACAGGCTTGTCGCCCGCGGCCGTCAGAACACGGCTATAGAGCGCGCTTAATTCAGAGCGCTTGGGCATTTGGTTGCGAACAAGGAACTGAAGTTCTGTCCGAAACAGGCCAACGCCCTCAGCACCAGAATTTTCGAGCGATGGCAAATCTGCCATCAAGCCCGCATTCATAGTCAGTGAAATCGTCGTGCCGCATTTTGTCGTCGCAGGCTTGTCACGCAGCGCTGAATATCGCTCTTGCGCGTCAGCTTGCATTGCCATCTTGTCCGCGAAGGCGGCGCTGACAGTATCGTCAGGGCGCAGGTGCACGATCCCTTGATCGCCATCAACCATGATGTGATCGCCATTGAGCGCTTCACTGCTGATGCGATCGGCATGCACAACAAGCGGAATAGCGAGCGCACGTGCGACAATGGCCGCGTGGGAGCCAACAGATCCCTCTTCAAGCACGATCCCCTTGAGCGAACGGCCATATTCAAGCAGCTCCCCTGGGCCAATATTACGCGCGACAAGCACTGGATCCGCAGGAAGATCAGCGCCGGTTACACTTCCCTGACCCGTCAAGATACGTAGGAGGCGGTTGGACAGGTCATCAAGGTCATGGAGTCGTTCGCGCAGGTAAGTATCAGTGACTTGCCCTAGGCGCGTGCGCGCTTGTGTTTGCTCTTTCTCAACGGCAGCTTCAGCGGACAGGCCATTGGCGATGTCCTCCTGCATACGGCGCATCCAGCCCTTGGAATTGGCGAACATCCGGTAGGCCTCAAGCACTTCGACCTGCTCACCGTCGCCGCCTTTTGCGCCATCAAGCATTTTGTCCACACCTACGCGTAGCGTATCTACTGCCTCGCTCAGACGTCCGCTTTCCTTTTCGGGGTCTTCAGCCACGAGATTTGTCACGACGACACGTGGCTCATGGAGCCAAACATGCCCAATCGCTGCGCCTTCTTGGCCAGTGGTGCCGCGTAACAAGACGGGTTGCTGATGTCGCGCAGAAAGCGCTTCGCCCTCGCCAACAAAGGCGCCGAGTTCCGTCATTTCAGCCAGTACCATCGCAACGACTTCAAGCGCATAGAGCTCGTCCGCTGAAAACAAACGCGCGGCTTTGAATTGTACAACAAGCACGCCAAGCTTTTCGCCAAGGCGTTGGATCGGAATACCAAGGAACGAAGAATAGATTTCTTCGCCAGTTTCCGGCATGAAACGGAAGCCTTTTTCAGATGGAGCATCCGCCGTGTTCACGGTTTTAGAGGTCTTGGCAACGCGGCCAACGAGTCCCTCGCCCAAACGCAGGCGCGTTTGGTGAACGGATTCTGAATGGAGACCCTCAGTCGCGCAAAGCTCTAGGGTTTCGGCATCGCAAAATAGATAGATCGAGCACACCTCAGTTTGCATCGAAGTGGCGATCAAATGGGTGATTTCATCCAGCCGCTGCTGCCCATCGCCGTCCTTGGCCATAGTGTCTCTTAGTCGTCCTAAGAGTTTGCGACTTTCACTTTCCCGTCCGTGCTGCATTTTGCGGTTCCGTCTCCCTCGGCAGAACAGCAGATCAAAAACCCACCGCTCATAAAAAGCTTATGGAGGGGTTATGAGGATTTGGAAAGGGAGAGAGCGGGAAAGAAAATCGCCCGATCAAGCGGAAAGCGGCTCGTCGCACAATTGTTGGGCATATTTCCTCTCTCAGAAAATATCCCGGGGAGCGCGAGGGGCTGGCCCCTCGCACCGGTCCGATCATCAAAATGATCGGAAAATCATCGTCACTTAGGACGCTTTTTCGAGCTCAAACGCGTCATGGAGCGCCTGCACAGCCAACTCCATATATTTGCGATCCACCAAAACAGAGATCTTGATTTCAGAGGTCGCGATGACCTTGATGTTCACGCCTTCATCGCTGAGCGTCTTGAACATTTTTGCAGCAACCCCTGATTGGCTGCGCATGCCGATGCCAACCGCAGAAATCTTGGCAACTTCCGTATCCGCAATCAGATCATGGAAATTGATCTCGCCGGATGTTTTAGCATCTTCCATCGCTTTTTCTGCGCGCTTCACCTGATCGGTTGGGCAAGAGAATGTCATGTCCGTGCGGCCATCTTCGGCAATGTTCTGGATAATCATATCTACATTGACGCCAGCTTCGGACAGCGGGCCAAAAATAGCAGCGGCGATTCCCGGGCGATCGGCCACAGAGACGAGGGTCATTTTTGCTTCATCGCGGCTATAGGCGATACCAGAGACAACGTTGGATTCCATGATTTCCTCCTCATCGCAGACGAGCGTGCCTGCGGTGTCTGATTGTTCTTCAAACGAGCTGAGAACCCGCAATTTAACTTTGTAACGCATTGCCAGTTCGACGGAACGGGTTTGCAAAACCTTCGCGCCAAGGCTGGCAAGTTCTAGCATTTCTTCAAATGCGATCTTGTCGAGTTTGCGCGCTTTGTCCGCGATACGTGGATCGGTTGTGTAAACGCCATCTACGTCTGTGTAGATGTCGCAGCGTTCTGCATCAAATGCAGCGGCAAAGGCGACAGCCGTCGTGTCAGAGCCGCCACGACCAAGCGTTGTGATGCGGCCCTCAGGGCTAACCCCTTGGAAACCCGCAACAACGGCAACGCGCATGCCCTCGTTGAACTTGCCGACGATATTCTCTG
>NZ_JBDWVM010000404.1:0-3393 GCF_039984035.1 Planktotalea sp.
CGCCGTCTTGCGCGAGCCTTAGCGCAATCGCACGGCCAATCCCATTGGGCGCAGAGGCGCCCGTGATCATTGCAACCTGTCCCGTCAATTCAGCCATAAAAACCCCTATTTCGACGCCGCAGATGACCCGCAAATGTCAGGCGTTCGGTTCACCTCTTATCTAAGTAGCGCGAAATCTCAAACAAGAGCGCGAAGACGCCCCACACCAAATGGGGCGCCTCCTTTGCGTTAAGCCGCTGGCGCGATCACCTCTGCCTCAGGCGCGGCCAATTGCTCACCAATCGCGCGCAGGTTTGCAACCGCTTGGGTAAAGCCAAGACCAAGGCACAGCGCCGCAAGGCCAAGGGCGGCTGTCAAGCCAAACAGGCTGGTGTCAGGCAGGCTCACGATGAAACCGGCCCCGATGAGCGCGATGCCGCCCGCACCAATCGCAGCAAATCCGGTGGCGATAGTGATCGCGCTGATCTGAATGCGCGGGCCATTCACAGGGCAATCGGCCATCATCGCACCAATCCTGAGCAACATGACGCTCAAAGCGACGAGCATGGCAAAGGCGATTGCCGCATAGCTGAGTATGAGAAAAGTCATAGTGTTTTCCTTTCTAGGGTCGAAGTAATTTTGTTGGGTTAAGCAGGGACTGCGCGTGCGAACTTGTGTTCAAAGCTGCGCTCAAAGGCGGGATACAGCAGACCAAAAGTCAGCCCCCATGCAAAAGCAACAGGCGTGCCAACCAACACGTAAAGTCGCAGAAAATCGTCTGCATCCATGCCCAAATCGAGTTGCAAAAGGACCAGTGCAATCGCCGCCACTCCGATCAGATTGACCAAGCTGGCCAGAATGCCGATTTGCCAGGCTTTCACCCCATAGCGCGGGATGAACCACAGCAGCGCGGGGACTCCAAGCGCCAGATATAGTGGGCCACCAAAGGCAATCGCGAAGACGGGAATGAACAACCAAAACCCAAAAAGCGCGACAAGCAACGGAGCGCAGACCAAGGCCAGAGTGAAGGCCAGTGGATGTATGATCTTGGGGCGTAAAACAGGGCGGGGCAGGCGTAGGAAGTTTTTCACGGCATTTCCTTTCTTGCGGTTATTTCTGTAAAGACAGAAATTTTAAGGCAAATTTTTGGATCATTCCTTTGATTTGGGAAGGAAGCGGGCAATCCGCCCCCCCAGTTTGACCAACGTCAGCTGAACCGATCGCGGAATGCGCGCGATGTCTGTGTACCAATCATCAAAGAGCTGCATGGTTTCCAACGTTTCATCAATGCGCGCTCTAATTTTGGCAGGTGTCGCATCGCGTTCAGCGTCCTTTTGAACCTCGCGTAGCGCGGCCAGTGTCGGTGCAAACTCACGTTCGCGGCGCCCTTCGACGACAACTGTCACCAGATCAAACATGTCTCGGACCGATGTAAAATGATCGCGCCGATCCCCGAGCTGGCGTTGGGATTTTACCAATTTCCAAGCCTGAAGTTCTTTGAGCCCGTTAGAGACATTTGAACGTGCGAGGTTCAAGGTGTCGCAAATTTCTTCCGCCGTCATCGGGTCAGGGGAAATGTGAAGCAGCGCATGCACCTGTGCAACAGAGCGGTTTACACCCCATTTTGTACCCATCTCACCCCAGTGAAGGATAAAGTTCTGCATGGCAGGTGTTAGGTTCATGGTATGTCTTTCATTTCTGTCATGAGAGAAATAACAGAAATGACAGTTTTGTCAATGTTCGTGGCGTTTGTCGGATGCTCTCGAAAAAAATAACGCCCGCAAGCAATGCATACGGGCGTCATTTTTGTTTATTAATAGGTGGTTAAAGGCGCGTGCGCTATTTTCCGATCCGCGGCTCAGTGTCCGCGCGCAGCCGTTTGATGTTGTCTTTGTGACGCCAGAAAATCAGGAGCGTCAGAATCACGCCCATCGCAAAACCTTCAGGATAACCAAGGAGGGTCATCCAGAATGTTGATGTCCCCGCCGCAGCAAGAGCCGCCAACGAAGAGATACGTTTGAGCACTGCCATCACCAACCAAGTCGCGCAGCACGCTGCGCCAACTGGGAAGCTGAGTGCAAGCAGGAGACCAAGGAAGGTCGCGACGCCTTTGCCACCCTTAAAACCCAGCCAGACGGGCAAACAATGCCCAAAGAGCGCCATCATGCCAGCCATTTGCGCCGCATCCTCACCCGCCATCGCGCGTGCGATGAGGGCCGCGACTGCGCCCTTTGCCCCATCAAGGATGAGGGTTGCAAGGGCCGCAGGTTTGGACCCCGTGCGCAGCGCATTTGTTGCGCCGATATTGCCAGAACCGATTTGGCGAAGATCGCCAAGGCCCATGGCCTTTGTGATAAGAATTCCAAACGGGATTGAGCCCAGAAGATAGCCAAACGCGGCCCAGATCAGCAGCGCGAAAGCACCTGTTTCGATGACTGGCATTTAGGACCTTTCAAATACTTGGCGACCCGCCACATAGGTTGCGATCACTTTACCCTGCATCTTTGCGCCGTCAAACGGAGTGTTCTTCGATTTACTGTTAAGTTTGAAACGATCCAGAATGAGGGGTGCATCAGGATCAAACAAAACCAGATCAGCAGGGGCACCCACGCTGAGACGCCCAGCTTCAAGGCCGAGACGTTTTGCAGGCGCTAGGCTGAGCGCGCGCCAGAGTGTGGGTAGGTCCATGTGATCATTATGCACAAGACGCATCGCGGCGGGGAGCAGTGTTTCCATCGCAACCGCGCCAGAGGCGGCTTCCTCAAACGGGAGACGTTTGCTTTCCTCGTCTTGCGGCGTGTGCATGGAGGAGATGAGGTCGATGGTGCCCTCGGCCAAAGCTTCGATCACTGCAAGACGATCTTCTTCGGAGCGCAGGGGTGGTTTGACCTTAAAGAAGGTGCGATAGTCCGCGACGTCGAGTTCGTTGAGCGTCAAGTGGTGGATCGATACGCCTGCGGTGATGTCGAGACCATTCGCCTTGGCGCGCTCAAGCGCAGGCAGGGCGCGGGCGGTGGTGATTTGATCGGCGTGATAGCGAACACCGGTCATTTCAATCAACGCGATATCGCGATCAAGACCCATGCGTTCGGCCATGGGCGACACTGCTGGAAGACCACGAAGAGAAGCGAATTTTCCAGAGGTGACGGCAGCACCTTTGCTGAGCGTTGGTTCCTGAACATGGGCGATCACCAGCGCACCGAGACTGCGTGCGTAGGTGAGGGCGCGGCTGTAGACTTTGGTGTCGCGCACCACATGATCGCAATCTGTGAAAGCCACGGCGCCTGCATCCTGCAGAAAGCCGATTTCCGTCATCTCGCGCCCTTCGCGCTCCTTGGTCAGGGCGGCCATCACGAGCACGTTGACGGGCGCGGCTTCGTTGGCGCGGCGGCGGACGAATTCGAGCACTTCGGG
>NZ_JBDWVM010000405.1:0-4735 GCF_039984035.1 Planktotalea sp.
CAACATTGGTTTGATCGGTTTTACGATCAGCCAAGTTCCACGTTCCGTCACAGAAAATCGCAATGCGTTTCATAAGCTCCCCCTCATTTAACGTTGGGGAAACTTATCTTATCCTTAGGCTAAGGCGAACCTAATCGGGTCGCCCTGCCAAGATTAACGCAATATTCGCGCTATTTATCTTTGTGATGCGGTGTGAGGTGCTTGCGCAGCTTGGACGGTGCCGCTTTCTTGCGCCCTTTGAACGGGTTCGCATCATTTTGCGAGCGCATATAGAGACGGATTGGCGTGCCCGGCATGTCAAAATCAACGCGCAGACCATTCACCAGATAGCGCGAATAACTTTCGCTCATCTTGTCCGGCAAGGAACACATCACAACAAAGCCCGGCGGACGGGATTTCGCTTGGGTCATGTAACGCAGCTTGATGCGTTTGCCTGCAGGTGCGGGCGGTGGGTGCGCTTCGACCATACCAGCGAGCCAGCGGTTCAATTGCGCTGTCGGAATACGCGTATTCCAAGTCTCGTAAGCGCGGATAATTGCGTCATGCAGACGATCAAGACCCCTGCCCGTCTTCGCAGACACCGTTACCAATGGCGCGCCACGCAGTTGCGGCAAAAGACGTTCAAAGCTTTCACGCAACGCGCGCAGCTTGTCTTGCTTGTCTTCTTCAATATCCCATTTGTTCACTGCGACGACCACAGCGCGCCCTTCGCGCTCCGCGAGATCAGCAATGCGCAAATCCTGTTGCTCAAACGGGATCGCCGCATCCAGCAAGACGACAACAACCTCAGCAAATTTTACAGCGCGCAGACCATCTGACACGGACAGCTTTTCCAGCTTGTCCTGCACCTTGGCCTTTTTGCGCATGCCCGCCGTATCGAAGATACGAATATGCGTGCCGTTCCATTCCGTGCGCAACGAAATCGCATCGCGGGTAATTCCCGCTTCAGGACCCGTCAAAAGGCGCTCATCACCCATGATGTTATTGATAAGCGTAGATTTTCCAGCGTTGGGACGACCTACAACAGCAATCTGCATAGGCTTCTTCGCCGTCGGCATGACGAATGGTTTCTCTTCGTCCCAGTCATCGTCCTCGTCCAGCGAAACATCTGTTTCAGGGGCAAGATCACTGGCGCGTTCCGCAAACCCATCGGCAAGCGGCATAAGCTGCGAATAAAGATCGTTTAGACCTTCACCGTGCTCAGCAGACAGGCGGATAGGCTCACCCAAACCCAATGAATAAGCTTCGATCACACCCGCATCAGCGGCCGACCCTTCGCCCTTGTTCGCGGCAAGAATGACATGCGCGGAGCGTTTACGCAGAATTTCCGCAAACACCTGATCCGCAGGCGTCACGCCAACGCGCGCATCGATCATAAAGAGACAGATGTCGGCCATATCAACTGCGCGCTCAGTCAAGCGGCGCATACGCCCTTGAAGGCTCTCGTCGGTCGCCTCTTCTAGGCCCGCCGTGTCAATTACAGTGAACCGCAAATCCGCAAGGCGCGCTTCGCCTTCGCGCAAATCACGCGTCACGCCCGGTTGGTCATCGACCAAAGCAAGGCGTTTGCCGACAAGGCGGTTGAAGAGCGTGGATTTGCCCACATTCGGGCGTCCTACGATGGCGAGAGTAAAGCTCATTGAAAAGCTCCAAAAATACGTCAGAGCGCCGCTCTAACGCAAAGCGGCGCTGTGGGGAAGAGGCATCATTGGGTGCGCGCCTGCACGCACCCGTCGTTTAGCGAATGGCGTGCAGCGTTCCGTTGCTAGACACCACATAAAGCGTATTGCCTGCCACAACCGGGTTCGTCGTCGCTCCGCCCGGAACTTCCACCGCGCTTAGTTGCGCACCAGAGGCAGGATCAAAGCTGCGGATCAACCCATCGTTAGAGGCAACCAGAACACGGCCACCTGCGATAACAGGGCCATAATGTGCAACGATTTCAACGCGGCGGCGGCGGTCTTCTTTAACAAAGAATGGCAGCTTCGTGCCCCAAATCCGCGTGCCTGTTTCACCGTCCAAACGGATCAACTCGTTTCGATCACTGACCGCGAAGATCGATCCACCCGCAGGCCAAACCGGACCAAGCGCCCCATCTTTTGCTGTCCAAAGACGTGCGCCACTGTCGGCGTTGACCGCGACAATACGGCCCGAATGGGACCCTGCAAAAACAGTATTCCCTGCGATCACAGGATCGCCCGTGATATCACTGACTGTGCTGGCTGCGACGCCGCGGCGTTGTCCTGCAACGGTCGCGTTCCAACGGCGCAGACCACCTTTGCGGAACGCAGCCTGCATTTCGCCAGAGCCAAAGGCGAAGATCACAAGATCGTCGCCAACCGCTGGTGCAGGCCCGCCAGACACGTTGGACACGTCAGATGCGGAGCCATCAAGCTGCCATTCAACACGGCCAGAATTTGCGTCGATTGCCCAAGCGACGTTGTCGCCAGCAACCAAATAGACCAATCCTCGGGAAATTGACGGTGTGCCGGTCGCAGGCGCGTCAAGGTCCTGCAGCCACAGCTCAGCGCCGCTGGCTGGATCAAGCGCGCGCACCTTCCCGAAACCAGAAGAAACGATCAGTTTGCCATCGCCATAAGCAAGGCCACCGCCCCCCGCGTCGTTCTGCTGATCCCGCGCAGGCGTCAGATCAACAGACCAGAGTTTTTCACCCCCGAGCGAAACTGCAGTAACGGTGCTTTTGGCATCCATCACAAAAATACGGCCATCTGCGACGACTGGGTCCGCAGTGATCCGATGGCGGCGGCTATCGCCCTCACCGATTGCTGTGGACCACTGAACACCCGTCAGCTGAGCCGCGAGCGCTGGATGCGCTGTCCGCGTTGCTGGGCTACCAATACGGTGCGTCCAGTTGGAATTGCTTGTTTGACGCGCGAGCGAAATATTTTGCACAGAGTTCTCGGTGCGCACGCGATCATCGGAAATCTCACCAAATGGTGCACGAAGGTCTTCGCGCTTGCCCGGCAAAATCGTGTCTTGCTCTGTGCAGCCCGCCAACATCGCTGCTGCAACGCCTGCCATGATCAATTTACTTGTCGTCACCGCTCAAAGCCCCCTTTGAAAGTGCCCCGTCTGTCGCGGGCTTGGTTTATTTGGCTCAATTACTGGCCAGCGAGTGTTTCAGGCTCCGCGCCTAGCGAGATAATGAGTTGCGTTGCGCGCTGACGCAAGCCTGCAGTCACTTCTGCATCCACAACAATCCCCTGCAACTTTTCGAGAGCAGCCTCTGTATCGCCTGCCTCAACGTCAATAAGCGCCAATTGCTCGGTTGCGAGCAAACGAAGCGCCATGCCTGGAGCGCCCAAAGCTTCAAGGCGAATCTGGCGATCTTCTGGTGTGAGCGATCCGTCAGAGCGGCTTGCTGCTTTGAAGGATGCGATCTGGCGGTAGATTTCTGGCAAACTGCCATCGCTCGCAATCGTTTCCAGAGCGGCTTGCGCGCCTGCGGGATCTTCATCGGCGCCTTGCTCAGCCGCTTGAAGCAGAGCAACGACAGCTTTCGCGCCTTGTGTAACATCTTGATTTTGAACAGCTTGCAGTGCGGAAACACGTGCGCTTGGTTCATCCTCGGCAAGCGCGGCAAGGATAGCATCCCCTGCGCTTTGCGCTTTCGCGCGCGCTTGTGATTTGCTCCACGCGTCATAGGCGGTGCCGCCCACAAGGGCCAAAACAGCCAAGATTGCGATCCATCCATACCGGCGCATTAGGCCGAACAAACGATCCCGGCGAACTTCTTCGCTGACTTCTTCAATAAAACTATCGGTATCGCTCACGCCTAAAACCCCTGCTTTTTGCCTCTCTTACCGCGATGTCACAGCCCTGCCAAGGGCTGGTCACACGCTTGCCACTTAATGCGCGCACTTTGGCGCACCCAGAATTGTTGCTCGAGATCGACCAACTGCGTAAAATGAACTCACCAGTTCAGAAAATGTACGTATTCGATTGAACTCGACAACAACATGACTATGTCAACTACCAACCGGCCCGCGCGCGTGCGCAATTCGTGTATTCAAGGACGACAGACCGATGAAGATTATTCCCGTCATCACAGCGATTTTGGTAAGTGCTTTTTTATATTTTCTTGTGTTCGAGCGTGAGCAATTGCTCGCATTTGCGCAAACTGATGCAACAGCTGCTCCTGAGAAAGAACAGGAAGAAGCGGCTGAAAGCGACACCAGCGCAGCATCAACGGAAGAAACAGGCATTCGCGTCTTCGCCGTAAAGTCCGAAGCACAGCAAATCGACAGCGCTGTTATCCTACGTGGCCAAACAGAAGCGGCACGCTTTGTTGAGGTGCGCGCTGAAACATCGGGTCAAGTCGTCTCTGAACCTCTTCGCAAAGGCACGTATGTAAAAGAAGGGCAGCTGCTTTGCTACCTTGATACAGGAACGCGCGAAGCCTCCCTCGCTGAAGCGCAAGCGCGTCTTGCCGAAGCAAAGGCACGCGTTCCAGAAACGCAGGCCCGCCTTGATGAGGCAATGGCACGTTTGGATGAGGCCAAAATCAACGACAATGCTGCGTCCAAGTTGAGCGAAGGCGGCTTTGCCTCTGACACTCGCGTTGCTTCGACACAAGCCGCTGTGCGCGCCGCAGAGGCGAGTGTCGCCTCAGCCAAAAGCGGCCTTGAAAGCACGGGCGCTGGTATCCAGAGCGCCGAGGCAGCAGTTGCAGCAGTTCAAAAAGACATTGATCGCTTGAAAATCACCGCGCCTT
>NZ_JBDWVM010000406.1:0-6665 GCF_039984035.1 Planktotalea sp.
CGAGAAAATCCTCGCCGATAACGGCATGGCAATTTCCGACATCGATCTGTTCGAAGTGAACGAAGCCTTCGCTTCCGTTGTTATGCGCTTCATGCAGGCGTTTGATGTGGATCACGACAAGGTCAACGTGAACGGCGGATCAATCGCAATGGGTCACCCACTTGGTGCGACTGGCGCGATGATCATCGGCACGCTGCTGGATGAGCTTGAGCGCACAGGCAAAGGTGTCGGCCTTGCAACGCTCTGCATCGCATCTGGCATGGGTGCAGCGACAATCATCGAGCGTATGTAACGATGAGCTCGTCCAATGATCCGAAAATCGATCCGATAGCGGCGGCCGAGGACGAAGCTTTGCTTCTTCCTCGTTCTCCGGCGCTTATCCAAATGGAAAAGGATGCCTTGGCAGAGCAGGTGAGGGAAAGTGAAGCCCTTCACATCTACCAAGATTTCATCGACAGCATGAGCGAATGCAACATGACCGGCGATTTGGCAGTTTGGTGCGATCTGCACGCGCTGCCCTTTACCGTTCATCTCGATGATCTCGATAGTATCGTTGACACGCATGACCATACTAGGAAGTTCCTTGAGATGTTGACCGAGCTGGTTGAGGAACATGGCATCGATCAAATCATCCGGATCGGGGACAGTGCAAAACGGATCGGTGATGATCAGATCGAGGGATATCATACCTGTTATCTCTTAAAAAACGGCGACGAAGTTTTAGAGCCCGTTGATTCACGTCTGCGCATCCAAAAGATACGCGCACGTTGGCGTGTCGTCGAAGTCACAAACAACCTCAGTAACCAACAGTATCCGTATATCAGGCCGATGGTCTCGGACGGGCTGCAAACATCACATGCGATTAAGAGCCGAATGAAGGACTAATTCAGTCCCAAATCAAGCGAAGCAACACAAGACAACGGAGCGAATTTGGAAGGCGGAATGATGATCAAGAACCCAATGATCTCTTCCTCAGCCGATCGCCTCGAAACAGGAGATAAACTATGACCGACTTTACCATGATCAAAGATGCCGAGGGCATCGCCACGATCACATGGGATGCCGTTGGCAAGACCATGAACGTCATGAACCAACAAGGTTTTGAAGACCTAGAAGCACACATCGACGACGCGCTAGGGGATGAGGCCGTGAAAGGCATCATTATCACCTCTGGCAAGCCTGACAGCTTTGCGGGCGGTATGGATTTGAACATCCTTGCGGACATGAAAACCGCAACGGCGGGCGATCCAGCCAAAGGCCTCTTCGAGGGCATCATGAGAACCCACACCCTGATGCGCAAAATCGAACGCGCAAACATGGATGCGAAAACCAACAAGGGCGGCAAGCCGATTGCCTCTGTGCTTCCGGGCACTGCGGTTGGTATCGGCCTTGAATTGCCGCTCTGTACGCACCGCATTTTCTGCGCGGATAATCCGAAGGCGAAAATCGGTCTGCCGGAAATCATGGTCGGCATTTTCCCGGGTGCAGGCGGGACAACACGTTTCGTGCGCAAGATGGGCGCGATGGCAGCATTCCCCTTCCTTCTCGAAGGTAAATTGCTGAACCCAGCCAAGGCCAAAGCCGCTGGCATGATCGATGAAGTCTCTGCCGATCCGATGGCCGATGCGCGCGCTTGGGTGCTCTCAGCAAAAGACGCGGACCTGCTGAAACCTTGGGATGCGAAGGGCTACAAAATGCCCGGCGGCGCGCCCTACCACCCTGCTGGCTTCATGACATTCGTCGGTGCCTCCGCAATGGTCAACGGCAAAACCCAAGGCGCGTTCCCAGCGGCCAAGGCGGTTCTCTCTGCGGTCTATGAAGGCGCGCTCGTGCCATTCGACACAGCGCTCAAGATCGAGGCCCGTTGGTTCACCAACATCCTGATGAACCCGTCCTCCAGCGCGATGATCCGTTCGCTCTTCCTCAACAAAGAGGCGCTTGAAAAAGGCGCGGTGCGTCCGAAAGACGTACCAGATCAGCGCGTCAAAAAGATCGGCGTTCTGGGCGCGGGCATGATGGGCGCAGGTATCGCGCTTGTGTCCGCACAGGCAGGCATGGAAGTCGTGTTGATCGACCAAAGCCAAGAAAGCGCAGACAAGGGCAAGGCCTACTCTGCCTCGTTCATGGACAAGGGCATCAAACGCAAGAAAGCCACCGAAGAGAAGAAAGAGGCGCTGCTGTCCAAGATCACAGCAACCACCGATCTCAATGCTCTCGAAGGCGCGGACCTGATCATCGAGGCGGTCTTTGAGGACCCAGCCGTCAAAGCCGACATCACAGCCAAGGTGGAAGCGGTCATTCCAGAAGATTGCATCTTCGCTTCCAACACCTCCACCCTACCCATCTCTGACCTTGCCAAGGCATCCAGCCGCCCAGAGCAGTTCATCGGCATTCACTTCTTCTCCCCCGTGGAAAAGATGCTCTTGGTTGAGATCATCAAAGGCAAGGAAACCGGTGATCGTGCAACGGCTAAAGCGCTCGATTATGTGCGCCAAATCCGCAAGACGCCAATCGTTGTGAACGATGCGCGCTTCTTCTATGCGAACCGCTGCATCATTCCATACGTGAATGAGGGCGTGCGCATGGTTGGCGAAGGCGTAGAACCTGCACTGGTCGACAACGCGGCGCGTATGCTCGGCTTCCCTGTCGGTCCTTTGCAGCTCAACGATGAGACCTCTATCGATCTCGGCGTAAAGATTGCCAAAGCGACCAAAGCAGCGCTCGGCAACGCTTACGACGCTGGCGCAGCAGATGATGTTCTGTTCTACCTCTTCGATCAGGGTCGTTTGGGACGCAAGGCGAATGCGGGCTATTACGAGTATGACGAAAAGGGCAAGCGCATCGGCATCTGGGGCGGTCTTCGCGACAAGTTCCCAGTCGCAGACGAGCAGCCAGAACTCACAGACGTGCAGCACCGTTTGATGTTCTCTCAGTGCCTCGAGGCCGTTCGCGCGCTCGAAGAAGGCGTTCTGATGGACATCCGAGAAGGCGACGTTGGCGCGATCCTCGGCTGGGGCTTTGCGCCTTGGTCCGGCGGCCCGCTGTCATGGCTCGACATGCTCGGCTCTGCCTACGCAGCTGAGCGCTGTGATGAGTTGGAAGCAAAATACGGCCAGCGTTTCGCTTGCCCGCCGCTCCTGCGCGAAATGGCGGAGAAGAACCAAAGCTTCTATGGCCGCTTCGGCGTTGAGGCAGCAGCCGCGTAAGCGACGCAGTACATAAATCGATAAAAGGGCACGCACTGCGCGTGCCCTTTTGCATTTCGAGGTGCCCACTGCCCGCTGTTTTTAGCTCAATTCACCGATCAAGAGGGCCTTTCAGACCTAACCTGCAAATTGGAAGCTGTTTTTTTGACTCGCTTGCAAAATATTGTCGGCCACGATTTCTGCTGTTGCTGCGGATAACGTCCAGCCCAGATGCCCGTGTCCTGTGTTGTAGAACACCTGCGGCGAACGCCCTGCGCCGACCCGTGGCATCATGTTCGGCATCATCGGACGCAGACCTGCCCATGGGATTGCGTGTTCAGTGCTGATGTCTGGAAACAGGTTTTCCACCCATTTGACCAAGGGCGCAATGCGATCATCGCGAATGTCCTTGTTGTAACCGTTAAACTCAGCTGTCCCTGCAACGCGGAATTTGTTTGGCCCTAAACGAGACGTCACAATCTTTGCTTTGTCATCCAGCAATGACACCCAAGGCGCTGCGCCGCGGCTGGCGTCATCATCCATCTGCACGGTAATCGAATAGCCCTTAACGGGATAAATATTCACACGGTCCCCGACCTGCGCTGCCAAATCCCGTGATCGCACGCCAGCACAGATGACAATGCCGTCAAAATGATCAGAAACTTTGCCCGATTTATCAGACCAACCGACATCGACACCGGTCGAGTGTTTGGTCAAACTCGCCACCTGCGCCCCATAATGAAACACTACGCCGCGCCGTTTGCACGCAGCGCCCAACCCTTTGGCATAGCTGTGAATATCACCGGTAAAATCGCTTTCGGTGTAATATCCACCATAGAGATCACCTTGCAACGCCGGTTCAATCTTTTGCATCTCGCTTGGGGTAACCGCGTGGCGTTCCAGCCCACCTTCTGCCAGTAAATCGTTGACCTTGGCCGCTTTGTCGAAATCGGGCTTGCAGTCATAGACATGTAAGATTCCGCGCTGTTCAAGATCAAAATCAAATCCCTCGGCAGCCGCATGACCGCGCAACAGATCACGGGCGGAAATGGCCAGTTGAACCGTTTCGATGGTGTTGGCTTTGTAGTTGGGAATGTTGGACATAAATTCCGCCATCCACGAATATTTGTGCCAGCTTGGTTTGGGGTTCACCAACAACGGCGCACCACGTTGTGTCATCCATTTGATCCCCTTGAAGATGGTGGACCACTGCGTCCAAACCTCGGCATTCGACGCGCTCAGTTGTCCGCCATTGGCAAAGGATGTTTCCATCGCAGCGTAGCGATTTTTGTCAAAAACAGTAACCTCGAAACCGCGGTTCAACAAAGCATAAGCCGTTGTAATTCCAGTAATTCCAGCGCCAATAACAGCAATTTTACGCATGATACGTCCCTCCAAGCCGGATAAACCGGCTATGAACCCATCTGTCGCTGAACCTGAGAGTTTTGCCCCATGATGGTCATTTGACACATCGGGGTTGCTCCTTCGGTGGGGCTTTCGCCCGCTCTCCAGATTGTTGCTCCTGATCCGCGGTCCTTTTGCCTGAGAGTTTCCGGGACGTTGCTCCTTCGGCGCCGAGTTGCCTCGATCTCTCCCGCGGGGGAGATATCGGGGTTATCGATGTTTCCTATACGAAACACAACGGATTTTTCATCGCATTAACGGATTTTTGAAGGGCCATCGCTCAGCGCTCATCCCTCCCAATGCTTTGCGCTTCACATCATTGGATATCAAAACACAGGGGGTCTAACGTTTGCCCCACCGTTGATGGCTGTCCAATTGCGCGTTTGCGCACCGCAGCCTAGATGCTGTGACGGGGCCAAGCCCTTCTTGCGGTGCTGCCTTCAAGCGCAAAATATTTGGCAGATCCTCGATCGCAAACGCCTGACTTAGAAGCTGTAGAACTTCGAATAAAGCTCTTCCAAGACGTCATATGTCTCTTTCGCATCAAGCACTTTGTACTCTGGCCCGACGTGTTCTTCGGTCAACAGATCAAAGGCACGCGGAACAAAGTACAACACGCCGCTTTCGCCATAGATCACCTCGTCGTCTTCGAATTCGAGAATGATCACTTGGATCGGCTCAACGGGCGCTGATGTCCCCGCAAGACCGTAACTTTCAATCGCGCTTGGCATCAGAACCGCGAAAGGGTCGCCGCGATGGTCTTCGGCAGCTTCGCTCTCAACCATGACGCCCTGCATGGGGAGAAGACTGACAGGGCGCGTGTTTTCGACAAACCCCGTCTCGATGCGGAGCGGGCGCAGAGCCTCTGGGCACTCGCCGTTGCCATCCCACAAAGTCACGCGCCGCATGCCAACAATGGCGCGGAACCCATGATCAAACGTCAGAACTGAATCGCCAAGGCACAGTGCCTCAACATCGCGCCAACCCACATTTGTCGCCACCCGAGTTCCAACAAGAATACCTGTCGCTTCGCTGACAAGTTCGGTTTTGACTTGCGCCGTTTGACGGATTGATTTCGTCCAGTCCAACATTTTCATTTCCCCGTTTAGTTTGTCGCTCTAGGGCAGCAGGGCGACGTAGCAGTTAGGCAAATGTGCCTACAACTCACGGCTGCGAAACGTCCAAAAAAGGGCAAGAAAATGTCAGTGTTTCCAATTTATCATAAATGCACTGAAAACTTTCACATTCCGCCCTCAGGGCGCGAAACAATCAATCTTAGAATTGGTAATTAAATCTCGTGACGTCTTCGGCGCATAATTCCCCCAGAAACGCTGCCAACGATTCGTCGTAGTAGCCTCGATAATTTTCCGAACGATTCGAGGTATTTACTTGACCCAAGGTCAGTGAAAAACCCAAATGCTCTTCAACGACGCGCAGGTCTTGTTCCAAAAACTCCATGCGCACATAGGCGGCACATCTTTCCAGCCCGCGTGCATCCGTCATGTAGCGAGAGGCCGGATTGGCACGAAACGCAGCGACTGTGTTTTCGTGGCGCAAAAATTCCGGAAATCTAAGCGCTTTGGACAACCCAACCGCAGGGTGTGAAAAGCTCTGTGCGCGGAGCCAATGATAGTAACTCACAGCACGATCCCACGGATTGCGTACGAGGGTAAAACAGAACATTTCATCCAGCTCTGAGGCGCTGACAATGCCGTCGATATCAGCCAGTGTAGAATGCTTCCAAAGCCGCCCGCTTGGCTGCAACTCCTCAAGACGCTTTTTGCGCCGCTTCGCTTTGGGCGTGTCACCAATAATGATGTCGTCCTTAGCCGCGCGATCCTCTAGCGCGAGGGTTAAAGAGGTACCAGCGGTCTTCGGGATATGCACAAAGATGTATTTGCGCGCTTTTGAAATGATCACAGACCGCTCCTTTCTGACTGCAACAAAGGTGCCCCGTTACGCGTCAGATCGCAACGCAATTAGACTGCCCGCCCCGGCGATCATCACAATCCCTAAAATCTGCTGCAGCCCGACTGTTTCACCGAAGAGCAGATAAGCAAACAGCGGTCCAAAGAT
>NZ_JBDWVM010000407.1:0-11335 GCF_039984035.1 Planktotalea sp.
TGGGGCTTTATCCAACGCTATGCGCCTGAGGCGAGCGCGGAAACGAACCCTGATATGGATCAGGCGGCTGGATTTGCGGTGCGTTACTACAATGATTTTGTGAAACCTGCGAAGGTGTTCCGTGCGCCAACTGATCTAGAGCGTGAAGCATTAGAAGAGCTGCGCGATGGCTTGAAGGCTTGGGACAAAGGTCTAGATGCAGAAGAGTTGCAGAGCCTTGTGTTTGCCTGCGGTCGCGAGCGGTTTGATCCGCTGCGTGGCTGGTTCACAGCGCTTTATGAAGTGCTGCTTGGCGCGAGCCAAGGACCGCGGTTTGGTGGCTTTATCGCGCTTTACGGTGTGGACGAAACAGTGGCCTTGATCGATCGCGCACTGGCGGGTGAATTGGTCTAAATTTGACTTGAAGACCCTATGAATTAGCTTCCTTCCATATAACCTGTGGAGGGAGGCGACGATGTTGAAGCGATTTCTAGCAGTTCTAAGTGTCTTGAGCGCATTAGTTGTTGGCGGCACATTGCATGCTGACGACGCTGCAAAACCTGCAATCACCAATACAATTCAGAGCCAACTAGATGCGTTGATCCTTGATGATTTTGATCAAGCCTTCACATACGCGAGCCCGATGATCCAAGGGATGTTTGGAACGCCGCAGAACTTTGGCACTATGGTCTCTCGTGGCTATCCGATGGTGCATCGCCCCGCTGACGTCAGCTTTTTGGATTTGCGCAGCATAGGCGGGCGCCTCTACCAAAAGGTGCAGATTAGCGACGTTGAAGGTCGAATCCATCATTTGGACTATGAGATGATCCAAAGTCCCAATGGTTGGAAAATCAATGGCGTTCAACTTTTGAAAACGCCGCAGGTTTCCGTCTAACCCCTAAAAACAAGAGGTATGAGACGCACCGTTACGGTGGTGTCGGGCAACCTTAACTTTTCTTATGCACCCTTTCGCACTCGCTCGGTCTGATTGTCAGGCTTGGAGCGCGGTTGAAATGGGCTCGCGCGATGCGGCCCTTGGCGGAAGAGGTAAACTTCATGAACAAGGCGATCACCGAAGGCGTGGTTTTCATGCCCCCCGTTTTTGCGAATGGCTTAACTGATTGGGCGCGGGGCGATGGTACGCCAGGCTCGGATACCTATGACGGTACGGTTACCGCAGCTTTTGTCGCGGCTGATCAGGATTTTGGTGGCTGTCTGGAAATTGTGAAAACGGACGCGACCCAGAAGCTGCGCTATATGGGTGAAACGCCCATGTTCCCCGGGTGCTATTTGCGTATCACGGCGCGCGTTAAGGCCGTTAGTGGCCCGTTACCTACGGTGCGTATTGCGGGTTGGGCAGGCGGCGCTGGGGACGCGCATGTGACGGGGCTCACTGAAATCGGTCCCGAAGTCGCGCTAACAAACTACGGCGAAATAGTTGAAATCAGCGCGATTGTTGGCGCAGGTGATCGTACAGGCGTCGATATGGTTTGGGGCCTTGCGCCGCTCTACGGCCATTTCGGTCTCGATCTGACTGGGTCCAACGGCGCTGTTGTGCGCATTGATGACATCGAAATTGAAGATATCACCAGCGTGTTTTTGCGTGATTTGATCAACCATGTCGATGTGCGTGATTATGGTGCGATCGGGGATGGGGTTACGGATGATCACGCGGCCTTTGTAGCGGCAGAAGCTGCTGCGGATGGGCGGAAAATTTTTGTGCCTTCAGGAACATACTTCATCGGCTCTTCGCTCACCTTGAATGAACGTGTTGAGTTTGAGGGCAAGTTAGAGATGGATGCGCTTAGCATTCTTGCGCTGACGAAGGATTACGATCTTCCGAAGTATATTGATGCATTCGGCGGCGACGAAGAACTCGCGTTCCGTAAGGCGTTTCAAGCGTTGCTCAACAACGCGGATCACGAGACTTTGGATATGGGCGGTCGACGGGTTACGATCTCGGAGCCGCTTGATCTACAAGCCATTGAGGGCACGCGTACCAGCTTTGCGCAGCGCCGTATCATCCGAAACGGTCAGCTCTATGTGTCCGATGGGACAGCTTGGGATCCCGATGTTGTCACCTCTGATGCAAGCTATGACGCTTCAGACGACAACGTGCTCTATGACGTAAGCAACATCGCCAATATTCAAATCGGTTCTTTGGTTGAGGGCACGGGTGTCGGGCGCGAAGTGTATGTGCGCGAAGTGGACATTGCGACAAGCCGGATCACTTTGTCGACGCCGCTATATGACGCTGAAGGCCGCCAGACGTTTACCTTTAGACGTTTCAAGTATGTCTTGGATTTCAGCGGCTTTTCGGTCCTGTCTCAGTTCATTCTGCTTGATCTTGAAATTCTCTGCCGTGGCTATGCATCAGGCGTTATGATCGCGCGCTCTGGTGTCGCGTTTGCGATGAAGAATTGCTTTATCAACCGCCCCTCGCATCGCGGGCTTACGTCGATTGGCGCTGGGTGTCAGGGTATGTTTGTTGAAGGGTGTCAGTTTATCACCGATGAAGGTGGCACAGATGCTCAGCTACGCACGTCTGTCGGTATGAATGCCAACGCGAATGACGTCAAAATCCGTAATAACCGAGCTAGCCAATTCCGACACTTCGCAGTGCTCGGGGGGCAGAACTATCTTATGTCTGGCAACCATGTGTTCCAAGGCGACAGTAATTCTGGCGGTCCTCGTTTGGGAGGCTTTGTGTTCACGCGCACCAATGTGGATCACTCGTTCACATCAAACTACGTCGACAATTGTTCCGTAGAATGGACCAATGAATCGTCGTCCACGCCAACGAACACTGGCGGCTTTTCGTTCTCAGGCATGTCGATCACAAACAACGTCTTTTTGTGCAGCGATGTTGCGCCGACGTTTGGCTTTGTTGTGATCAAACCTTATGGTTCGGGCCATGTGATACGGGGACTGGTCATCACTGGGAACTCGTTCCGATCCACGAAAGGAACGATCGAACGTGTTGATCGCGTCGATACGAGCTTTGCGTCGCTCAACGTCGACTCGGCTTTTCAAATCGACGTGTCTGGGAATGTTTTCCTCAACGTAGAAGAGCATGCACAGAACCCGAAAACTGTCGAATTCACACAAAGCAGCCACTCAAACACGTGGTCGGTGTCTTTTGAAGATCTATTGCCCTTTGGCGGACGTCCACGTTTCGTGACGGGACTGGTGCACAAAGGCAAGATCAAGACGGCGGCGAATGTGGCCCAATACGATGCGCCTTATGTCAGCCCTGAACAAGGAAGCGGCGGCCAGATCGTGGAAATCGAATGGGAGAAGGATGTTGCTGGCACTGTCGTGATGACAGCGCGCATGGACGACTAGGTTTAAAATTCTTGCCAGACCCCGAGCTTGAGCGCGGGGTCTGAGCCACTGTCTAGGTTAAACGAAACCCCGATATCGATGTGCCGTTTTGCATCGATTTGATAAGCGTAGGATGGGGTGAATGTATATGTGCTGTCGCCCGTTGCGGAGCGATGCATCGATAGCAGCCCCATCGCTTTTCCCTTTGGTAAATTCACACCTAAAGTCGCATCTATAGAGCGCGTCGTCGCGCGGGATGAAGGCACGACGAGCATATGCGCATCCAAAGACATCCAGCCAGAGCGCGAGAAAAGGGAGATGCCCTTTCCATACGAACCGCCGATCCGCACGACCGGTTCCCCCAAATATTTTCCCGCGCCAACATCGAATGCAAACTGATGTGCAGCACTCGGTGCACTTAGGGAATATCGAAAGAAGCCGATGGCTTTTAAGCGATTAGGGCGCGTTGCATCCGGACTTCCAACATCAAGCCCAAAGGTCAATCGCTTGCTTAACCCGTATTCTGCATAAATCCCGCCGTAAATATCAGGGAGTTCGAGTGGGCGGCCATCGGGCCATGTTAGACTGCTGCTGTAGGACAGAAACACCTTGCCCTTGCCTCGCGGCCAAGCGCCCGCGCTTGTTTGCTCTGTCAGCAAAGCCAGTGACGCTAAGCAAAAGAATAGGTCTTTGCATCTCATTCGTTTCACCACCTTTCAAAAGCCTGCACCCAACGTTCTAAAGAATTGGTTAACGGGCGCGGGGAGGTTCTGGTCTTACTCCGCGCTGCGCTGTATGTGAGGGGTAACAAAGGGGGCCGCATGGGCGACACGACAGAACTCGAACGTTTGATCAAAGCGGACAGTGCCGAGCGCGGGCAGGCGATTAGCAAACTCGGTTATTTCTGCGCGCCGTTTCGCCCGACGTCAGGCCCTTTGTCGGATAAGGTGATCAAGGTTTATCGCGGCTTGCGTAATGTTGCCGAGCTTGAGCGATTGGCCCAATGTCATGATGACTATGTTGCGGCCCTTGCTTTGACGGGCGTTGATCTGCCGCAAACCGAATTTCATTTGCTAGATATCGACGGCGTGCGCATTCCGGTGATTGTACAAGAAGCCCTGCCAGCCGATAGCATGATGCGCCCGCAGATCATCGCCGCCGATCTAAACGGCGCGGTTGAAATGATGGAAGCCGCAGGCCAAGTGATCGCAACCTTCTGGAACAATGCAGATAAGGTTGAGGGCCGCGTTGGATTTCATCCTTCAATCCGCAATTTCGCCTATCTCGATGGGCAGGCGCTGTTCTTTGATACCTTCCCACCGCTGATCCACTATACGCGCGATGAAATGGGCAAGATGTTGCTAACCTTCTCTGACAAACGTTTGATGCGTTGGGTTGGACCATTCCTGCAAAATAAGGTCACAGGCATTCAAGATGAATGGTATTCAGCGCCAGAGACGCTGGTCGGCCTTGTGGGCAGTGCTTGCCGCTTGCGCCCGAACGACAGTGATGCTTTTCTAGAGTGGGGACAGGACTTTGCCCGCCGCGCCATGCCGCGCTGGGCAGTAGAAGCGATCCCTGAAATGAAAGCGCCGCCGAAATTGCCTGCCTATTGGACAGGGTTTCGCAAAGTCTTGGGATTGCAGGGTGAACCAAATGTATAAAGTGATGATATTGATTGCAGCCGCGTTTGCGCTTTGCGCTTGCGGCGTACCTTTGGTGCCGGGCGTATGATGCGGTTTGTGTATCTTGCCGCGCTTCCAGTGCTTGCCGCTTGTGTCCCAGCAGAGCAATCGCAACCCGTTGCAGGCAGTGGTCCTGAAACCTGCCCTGCCTCAGAGTATAGCGCTCTGATCGGCACGAACATCAATGCTGCCAACCTGCCGCTTTCCGTAGTTTATCGCACGATTTGGCCCGGTGATCTGGTGACAGAGGATTTCATTCCCGATCGCATGAATGTTGCCGTGAACGACGACGGCATCGTGCAAGGCCTGACCTGCGGGTAAGGTGCGTGAGACCACGCACCCTACGTTAAAGGCGCGCTAAAATTCCAAATGTTCAATACTGGCGCGAGGCGCAGGACACTGTTTGCCATGCAGCAGCCTCGTCGCGCATCTGATCTTTGATGTCTTGAGGGATTTTGCCTGCGCCAAGAACGATCGATCCAGCTGCCGTATCATCCGTTTTATGAACGTCAATGCAGGCAGTCGCCGCGTCTGCTTCGGCACCTGCTTCGTTTTCTTTTAACCTTACGAACTCAAAACAAATGGAGATTACGTTGATTTGCGGCGTCTTACAGGCACTTGTCGGCGCATCCATTGCCAAGAGTTTGCCCCCCGCATAAGTGCGAATTTGAAGATCAAACCCTTTTGATTTTGCAGGTTTCGACACGATTTTTCCAACAGTTGAATGGCGCAATCCGCAAACTGTCTCGCCTTTATTGAGCGACGTCACTTTCATCACCTTGGCCAGTTTTTCACCAATCACGGGCAGCCAGCTTGCATAGTCTCCGAGTTGGTCGATTTCCCCATTGGAGACAGTGCACATCGCAGCGAGCCGGAAATCCGGAGCCACATCCACAGCAAGAAAGCCAAATTGGTCCGTTGATTTACTGTAAAAATCGGCGAAAGACGCGGTTGGCATTGCCAGCGCTGTAATCAAAACAAAAGCTTTTTTCATAACGACCTCCCCATTTTTTATTCCCGTATCGCCGATCTTGGACGATTCTGGTTACTTCCGACCTCTCCTCGAACGCACGCCGCCCCGTTGCCCTGGGCGACCCGCTGTGCTGCGGCCAGCCTTCTTTTGCGCATCGCTCACCGCCTCTTCAATCACAGACTGACGCGCCAGCGGATCATCGGACACGGCCAAATCAACCGCTTCCAAGCGTTTGACTTCATCGCGCAAACGCGCGGCTTCTTCGAACTCAAGGTTCTCCGCAGCTTTGCGCATATCTGTGCGCAAGCCATCCAAGACAGCCGCCAAATTCGCACCAGCGAGCGGTTTGTCGACCTTGGCCGTGACGCGGTTCATATCCACGTCGCCCTTGTAGAGCCCTGCCAAGACATCTTCGACGTTCTTCTTCACCGTTGCAGGAGTGATGCCATGCTCTTCGTTGTAAGCGATCTGTTTGGCGCGGCGGCGGTTGGTTTCATCCAGAGCGCGCTCCATCGAGCCTGTGATGCGATCAGCGTACATGATTACGCGCCCCTCGGCGTTCCGCGCGGCGCGACCAATCGTTTGGATCAACGACGTTTCAGAGCGCAAGAAGCCCTCTTTATCCGCGTCCAAAATAGCAACCAATCCACATTCAGGAATGTCCAAACCTTCGCGCAATAGGTTGATCCCGATCAGAACGTCAAATGCGCCAAGGCGGAAATCGCGCAAGATTTCGATCCGCTCAATCGTATCAATATCGCTGTGCATATAGCGCACCTTGATACCTTGCTCATGCATGTATTCGGTCAAATCTTCGGCCATCCGCTTGGTCAACGTCGTGACCAAAGTGCGGAACCCATCTGCCGTGACCTTGCGCACCTCGTCCAGCAAATCGTCAACCTGCATATCTACAGGGCGGATTTCCACCTCTGGATCAAGCAAGCCAGTGGGGCGAATGACCTGCTCGGTGAACACACCGCCCGATTGCTCGAGTTCCCATTTCGAGGGCGTCGCCGAAACAAACACCGATTGCGGGCGCATGGCGTCCCACTCTTCGAACTTCAATGGACGGTTATCCATGCAAGAGGGCAGGCGGAACCCATGTTCCGACAGGGTCATCTTGCGACGGAAGTCGCCCTTATACATCGCGCCGATTTGCGGCACGGAAACATGGCTCTCATCCGCAAAAACAATCGCATTGTCAGGGATGAATTCAAACAGGGTGGGGGGCGGCTCCCCCGGTGCGCGGCCGGTCAGATAGCGCGAATAGTTCTCGATCCCGTTGCACACGCCCGTCGCCTCGAGCATTTCGAGATCGAAATTCGTGCGTTGCTCAAGGCGCTGCGCTTCCAGCAGTTTGCCATCCGCCACCAGTTGATCCAGACGCTGACGCAGTTCTTTTTTGATCTGTACAATCGCTTGCTGCATCGTTGGTTTGGGCGTCACATAGTGAGAGTTCGCATAGACACGAATACGTTCCATCGTGTCTTTCTTTTCACCCGTCAGCGGATCAAATTCCGTAATGTTTTCCAGTTCCTCGCCAAAGAAGGACAGCTTCCAAGCGCGATCCTCAAGGTGGGCTGGGAAAATCTCTAAGCTATCGCCGCGCACACGGAACGAGCCGCGTACAAAGGCCTGATCATTGCGCTTATATTGCTGCGCCACCAGATCGGCCATGACCGCGCGTTGGTCGTATTCCTTGCCGACTTCCAGATCGAGCGTCATCGCCCCATAGGTTTCGACCGAGCCGATACCGTAGATGCAGGAAACTGAGGCAATGATGATCACATCATCGCGCTCCAGCAACGCCCGCGTGGCGGAGTGGCGCATGCGGTCAATCTGCTCGTTAATCTGGCTTTCTTTTTCGATATACGTGTCCGAGCGCGCGACATAGGCTTCGGGTTGATAGTAGTCATAGAAACTGACGAAATATTCGACCGAATTGTCTGGAAAGAAGCCTTTGAATTCCCCAAAAAGCTGCGCCGCGAGGGTTTTATTGGGGGCCAAGATGATCGCAGGGCGCTGGGTCTCTTGAATGATCTTGGCCATGGTAAATGTCTTACCTGTGCCCGTCGCACCCAGTAGAACCTGATCGCGCTCGTTGTTGTGGATCCCTTCGCAGAGTTCGGCAATCGCCGTAGGTTGATCGCCCGCAGGATCAAAATCGGTTTGTATCTGAAAGGCAATGCCACCTTCGAGCTTGGCGCGCTCTTTCACGTCCTCGCTTGGCGCATTCATCAGAACCGGAGAACTGTCAGTATGAACATGGGGCATGGGCGACTCGCTAATAGGGAATGTGGATACATTTGATCGCTTTTTGTTCTTGTTCAAGGGGGCAGGGCCGCAAGCCACGCCGAAAGGCGCGATATTCGCCCGATTTGAATTGTTTTCCTCCTTGCTCAAAGCGGTTGTTTTTTGCCATAACAAACGAGCTTTCAAAGGATTCACACATGCAAGCTCGTATCTACCAACCGTCGCGCAACGCCATGCAATCTGGTCAGGGCAAAACGCACACATGGATTCTGGAATACGTCGCAAGCTCTGCGCGCGAAGTTGACCCGCTGATGGGCTGGACCTCCTCAAATGATACGCAATCCCAAGTGAAGCTGCGCTTTGAAACCAAAGAAGCCGCGCTTGCCTATGCCGAAGCACATGGGATTGAGGCGAGTGTTCGTGAACCCAACAAGCGCAAAGCCAACATTCGCGCGGGTGGCTACGGCGAAAACTTCGCAACCAATCGCCGTGGCGCTTGGACCCACTAATCTCTTTTCGATTAGGTCTAGGCCTGCGTGATAGCGCGCACCTCGATATTCTCGAAAGTCAAATCTGTAGTCATCTCTTAAGCGGCCAATTGGTCGCTTTAATTTTGTCCAAACCGGCGGGAGCCTGCCTCAATGACGATCACCCATCTTATCACCCATTCCGGCGGCTTTCATGCGGATGAACTCCTGTCCTCAGTCATCCTGACGCGCTTGTTTCGAGACGCAGAATTGCTGCGCACGCGGGACAAATCATGGATCACGCCCGCTGCGGATCGCATCATTTACGACGTAGGCGGCGATTTTGATGCAGAAGCGCAAATATTCGATCATCACCAACGTCCAAATCCACTGCGCGAAGACGGGCAACCCTACAGCTCCTTTGGGCTGATCTGGGCCCACTATGGCCGTGACTACCTCATCGCGATGAATGTTCCTGAAAAGGACATCGACGACATCCATGGGTCATTTGATCGTGGCTTTGTTTTACCGGTTGATCTGGTCGACAATGGCGCCGTGAACACCTCAGAGGCAGGCCCGATCTTCTCAGGCATGACATTGCCGGTTCTGCTGGAAAGCTTGAAAACCGTGTTCGATGATCGCGAAGAGGGCGCAGATGACCGCGCGTTCATGGATGCGCTGCCTGTCGCCCGCGCTTTTGTGGAAGCGCAAGTAAAGCGCAAAGCCGCCAAATTGCGCGCAGAGGATATGGTCATGGCTGCAATAAACGCGGCAGGCGAGGGGCGCATCCTGGACTTGCCAATGGGCATGCCGTTTCGCGCGGGCGTGGAAAAGGCGGGCGCGGATCACCTGCTGTTCGTGGTGCATCCAAGGGGCGCAGATTGGACGCTGACAACCATCCGCATCGGCGATGATACATTTGACAATCGCGCGGATCTTCCCGCGGCTTGGGCGGGCCTCACTGACAGCGCATTGGAAGAGGCGAGTGGTGTGATAGGAGCGAAATTCTGTCACAACGGGCTCTTCATCGCAGTGGCCAGCACGCGCGAGGCGATCCTGAAAATGGCTGAAATTGCAGTTGCAGAAGCCCTGCAAGAATAAGGCAGTCTTGCCAGCAAATCCTAGAAATCAACTTCGGAAACGGCCCGCTTCGGCGGGCTTTTTCTTTGCCTGCGCCGAAGAGATAATGCCCAGAAATCAGATGCTTAAAACGACGAAAGGCCTCCCGAAGGAGGCCTTGTCATGTCAGCTGGGGTAAGCTGACCAACTTGGAGCGGGCGAGGCGATTCGAACGCCCGACCCTAACCTTGGCAAGGTTATGCTCTACCCCTGAGCTACGCCCGCACCGTGTTGGTAGGGGGTATTTAGGCCGAGGGCGGGATGGCCGCAAGAGGAAAATTCACTCTTTTTGAAGTTTTTTTCTCTCGTTCAAAATAACCCATAAAACAAAAGCGCGATGGCCGAGAAGGTGAGCATAAAGAGCGTCAAAATCATCCCAGCGCGGCGCGCTTGCATGATTTCGGGGGAGGCTGAAAAACCATAGGCATGCAATGCGCGGCCAATCAAAAGCATCAGGCCAAGAACATGCATGGCTAAGACAGGCACGCCCTGAATTTCCAAGAGCGCCATCAACAAAAGGCCAAGCGGTGCATATTCCGCGCAATTGGCCTGCGCGCGTGCACGGCGCTGCAACTTGCTATGCCCCTCATCCCCAATCGAGACGCGTTTCCCAAGTCGGTATTGAATCACCCGCAGGCTCAACCACAGAAAAATCCCCGTAATCAAAGCTGCATAAATTGACGTCACTGCAAGCATTCTGTCTCTCCAAATAAAAAACGCCCTGCCGAACATGACAGGGCGCCCTTCATCTTTCCAGCTAAACTTCGGAGTGTGAGGCAGCGCCTCACCCCGCGCGTTAGCGCTGATCAAGCGCGCGCGACAGCGCGCTCAATCAAGTTACTCCAGTTCGACCAACAGATCTTTTGCATCGATCTGTGCACCAGCCGTGACATGCACCGCCTTAACAACCGCGTCGCGCTCTGCGTGAATGCCGGTTTCCATCTTCATCGCTTCAATCGTCAGCAACAGATCACCTTCCTTCACCTGAGCGCCTGCTGTGGCAACAACAGAGGCCACAACACCCGGCATCGGCGCACCGATATGACCCTCATTCGCCGGATCCGCCTTAGGACGTGCTGCAGTCGCGGCTTTGACAGAACGGTTCGGCACACGAATAACGCGCGGTTGACCGTTGAGTTCAAAGAAGACCTTCACATCACCATCTTCGAGCGTTTCACCAACCGCTTGCAGACGAATTTCCAGCGTCTTTCCCGGATCGATCTCTGCGGTGATCTCTTCACCAGATTCCATGCCATAGAAGAATGTTCGTGTCGGCAAGGTACGTACTGGGCCGTAGTTGCGATGACGTCCCATGTAATCAAGGAAGACCTTGGGGTACATCAGATAGCCGTTCAAGTCTTCGCCATCCACGTCATGACCCTCAAGGAGCTCTGACAGTTTCGCGCGCTCAGCATCCAGATCGACGGGCGGCAGAGAGGCACCTGGGCGCTCAACATTCGGCTTTTCGCCTTTGAGAACCTTAGACACGATACCTTCAGGGAAGCCGTTGGGTGGCTGGCCCAAGTTGCCGCGCA
>NZ_JBDWVM010000408.1:0-8833 GCF_039984035.1 Planktotalea sp.
CTCGTGATTTTTGTCTGCGTCATCGCGATTTTGATGGGCATGGTGTTTGAAGCGATTGGCATTCTGGTGCTCTTGGTTCCTGTCTTCCTGCCCGCACTGACATCCAGCGGGGTCGATATGATCTGGTTTGGTATCTTGGTCGTTCTCGTCAGCGAAATCGGCCTGATCACACCGCCCATCGGCATGAATGTCTTTGTGGTGAAATCCGTGCTGCCAGAGGTGCCGCTCGGCAAGATATTCAAGGGCGTTTTGCCCTACATTCTTGCCCTCGTGATCGGTCTAATCCTCGTTCTGACTATCCCGTCCATCGCAACCTTTTTGCCATCATTGATGAGGTAAGCATCGTGACCAAAGTGAAAAACGTCCTCTTTATTATGGCTGACCAACTCAGATGGGATTACCTAAGCTGCTATGGCCATCCCCATTTGCATACGCCAAACATCGACCGGCTGGCTGAAAAAGGCGTGCGCTTTGATCGCGCTTATGTGCAATCGCCAGTCTGCGGGCCCTCGCGCGCGTCTTGTTATACGGGGCGTACTGTTTTCAGCCATGGCGCGACGTGGAACCGCGTGCCCCTGCCCGTTGGTGAACTGACGCTTGGCGACTATTTGCGACCGCTTGGCGTCAAAACTGCTGTTGTCGGCAAAACCCATATGGTGCCCGACAAAGAAGGCATGGCGCGGCTCGGGTTGAACGAAAGTTCAGAGATCGGCGTCAAGATTAGCCAACAGGGGTTTGATCCCTATGAGCGAGATGATGGTTTGCATCCTGATGAGGTGCTGAAAGCAAAGGGTGGCACGTTGCGGTACAATGATTGGCTGCGTTCCAAAGGGTATGACGGGGACAACCCCTGGAACGACTGGGCCAATGCGGCCGAGGGCGAGGATGGTGAAATCCTGACGGGTTGGCATTTGAAGAACTCCAATTTGCCTGCGCGGGTCAAAGAGGAGCATTCAGAAACCGCCTATATGACAGCGCGCGCCAAGGATTTTATTGAAGAATGCGGCGACACCCCGTGGCTGTGCCACCTGAGTTATATCAAGCCCCATTGGCCCTACATGGCCCCTGCTCCCTATCACGATATGTATGGCCCTGAGACGCTGAAACCTGTTCTGCGCAGCGAAGATGAGCGACGCGATCCCAACCCTGTTTATGGTGCCTTCATGGGAATGGAGGTGAGCGAAACCTTCTCGATGCAGGGCGCACGCGAGACTGTCCTGCCCGCCTATATGGGGTTGATCAAACAGATCGATGATCACCTTGGGCGGTTGTTCGACTGGCTGGAAGAAACTGGCAAGGACAAGAAAACGATGATCGTCTTTACCTCTGATCACGGGGATTACATGGGCGATCATTGGATGGGCGAAAAAGAGCTGTTCCATGAGGTATCGGTGCGCGTGCCATTGATCATCTACGACCCTCGCCCAGAGGCAGATGCGACGCGCGGCACCGCGAGCGATGCTTTGGTCGAAGCGATTGATCTTGTGCCAACCTTCCTAGAGGCGACGGGTGCGCCATCGGCAGAACATCGGCTTGAGGGACGATCATTGATGCCTATCCTTCGGCGCGAGAACCTTGAAGGGTGGCGCGATGCGGCCTTTTCTGAAATCGATTATGGGTTTTACGCAGCGCGCGAGACGCTCAACCTGGGGGCCTCGGATGCACGGGGCTATATGCTGCGGACAAACCGCTGGAAATACGTCCATTTCAAAGGCTTCCCACCGCAGCTTTTTGATATGCAGAACGATCCTGACGAGTTCCACGATTTGGGCCGTCACCCAGATTATGACGCTGAGCGCCGTTACATGCACGCGCGGCTGCTTGAGCGGCTTACGGACCGCAAGAACCGTGTCACCATGACCGATGAAGGTGTTTATGCCCTGCGACGGGACGAAGACACGTCGGGCATTCTTATTGGCAAATGGGCGCCCTAGGCTGAAAGATATCCATGAAGCGGGACCTAAACCTAGCCGAGTTTGAATGGGTGGCGCATGTCACCCGTTCATCGCTCAAGGCAGACGCATTTGCGGGTTTGACAGGCGCGGCGATTGTCCTGCCACAAGCCGTCGCCTTTGCCGCCATCGCAGGATTGCCGCCTGAGCATGGCCTTTACACCGCAATGATCACGCCGATCATTGCAGCGCTTTTTGGTTCCTCCTTGGTTATGGTTTCGGGGCCGACGACCGCGATTTCGGCTGTTGTTTTCTCCTCGCTCGCTGGAAATATGACACCCGGTTCGCCCGAGTTCATTCAAAGCGCCATCTTGCTTGCTTTGATGGTGGGGGTTCTGCAAATCCTTTTTGCGCTCGTCCGCGTCGGGCGACTGGCGGGATTTGTGTCACATTCTGTGATGACGGGATTCACTGCCTCTGCGGCGCTTTTGATCGCGGTCAGCCAGCTGGGACCAGCGTTGGGATTGCCACCATCGGATGGTCACGGCTTTATCGGGCGGCTGGGGTCGCTTCTTGAGCATCTGGCTGACCTCAGCATCCCAGCGCTCTTTTGCGCGGCATTGACCCTCGCCACTGTGATTTTGTTTCGTCTCTTTTTGCCGCGCTGGCCCGGATTTTTGATCGCGCTTGTCGTGGGCACGCTCAGCGTACAGATGATGGGCGAGAGCGCAGCCAATCTACGCTTTGTCGGCGCGCTCCCTGAAGCTTATCCCTCGTTTCAGTTGCCTTGGGCAAACACAGGGCATCTTGCCGATCTTATGGAAAGCGCCTTTGCAATTTCACTGATTGGTTTGTTAGAAGCCATCGCGATTGGGCGCAGCCTGTCGCATCGCACGCGCAGTGAGTTTTCGGCCAACACAGAAGTCATGGGCCAGGGCCTGTCTAATGCTGTTGGAAGTCTGTTCCAGTGCTATCCTGCGTCTGGCTCGTTCACACGCTCCAGCGTTAATTTGGAGGCTGGCGCAAGTAGTCCGCTCGCCGCCATTTTTGCCGCTGTCTTTCTCGTGCTGATGGTTGTGATTTTTCGCCCTCTGGTCGAGATCGTTCCAATCGCTGCGGTGGCAGGTTTGATCCTATATGTTGCGTACCGATTGTTAGACTTTGCGGAGTTCCATCATTTGATCCGCACCAGCCCGCGCGAAACAGGCATCGCGGCTTTGACATTTTTGACCGGTCTGTTCGTCTCTTTGGAATTTGCGATTTATGTGGGAACTGTCGCCTCTTTGGCCGTTTTCCTGAGCAAAAGCGCCAATCCAATTTTGGCGATTGGCGCGCCTGATCCGAGCATGGAGCAGCGCAAGATCAAGAATGCAGAGATGTTTGGTCTCAAAGAATGCCCCAGCGTTTTAATCGCGCGTCTGGACGGGCCGCTCTTTTTTGGATCAGTGGATGCCATCAATGCGCAATTTCGACGGCTCTCTCGTAGCAGACCAGATCAAAACAATCTGGTTTTGATCTTGCACGGGGTCGGTGATGTGGATTTGGCGGGCGTTGAATTGCTTGAACAGGAAATCGAACGGCGGCGCGGTGCAGGTGGAGATATTTTCGTGGTCGCGCATTATCCGCCCTTAGCTAAACGTCTCAAAGACCTCGGCCTTATTGATATCATTGGGGCAGATCGCGTGTTTGAGAATAAGGGCGCTGCAATTGCCGCGGCAATTTCCAAGGTGCGTTCCAAGACCTGCACGGGGTGCATCGCGCGTGTCTTTACAGAATGCGCGATGCGACCAAGTGCAGATGAAACTATCGTCGATGCTTAGGCCATGCCGCCTTTGATCAAACCTTCGGCAAGGCGCGCGTAGGCTTGGGCCATTTCGCCATCGCCCGCTGCAACGGGGGTGCCGCTATCGCCCGCGAGGCGCGTTTCTAGATCGATCGGCAGCGCGCCAAGGAGCGGAACGTTCAAACGCTCGGCTTCGGCAGCAACGCCGCCCTGCCCGAAGATCGCGTGCTCAGAGCCGCAATCTGGGCATTTGAACATAGACATATTTTCGATCAGGCCCAAAATCGGTGTTTTCAGCGTGCCGAACATATCAAGCGCTTTGCGTGCATCGAGCAGCGCCACATCCTGCGGCGTGCTAACCACAATCGCGCCAGTCACTTGGCTGCGTTGGCAGAGCGTCAATTGAACATCGCCCGTGCCTGGTGGCAGATCGACGATCAAAACATCAAGCTCGCCCCATTCGACCTGCCCCAACATTTGTTGAAGCGCGCCCATGAGCATTGGACCACGCCAGACAACAGCTTTGTCAGGGTCCATCATGAGGCCGATGGACATCATGGTGACGCCATGCGCCTTGAGCGGGATGATGGTTTTGCCATCGGGGCTTGCGGGGCGTTTGTTGACGCCCATCATGCGCGGCTGGGACGGGCCGTATATATCTGCATCGAGCAGACCCACACGGCGACCCTGTTTGGCAAGCGCAACTGCGAGGTTGGAAGAGACCGTTGATTTGCCAACGCCGCCCTTACCAGAGCCAATTGCCAAGATGCGATCAACACCAGAGACCGGCGCAGGGCCGCCCTCTTGTGGTTTGGGATGGCCTCCAATTTTCAGGCTAGGCGGCGCAGGCTTTGGCGCGGCTGGACCATGTGCCGTCAAGGCTGCAGCCACTGTGCGCGATCCGGCAACGGCGCTAACAGCGGCCTCTGCGGCCTTGCGCAAAGGTTCCATGTGTTGAGCAACCTCCGGGCTCGGCGCTTCGATAACAAAGCGCACTGCTGCATCATCAACAGATAATGCGCGGATCATATCGCGGCTGATCAGATCGCCGCCGTCAGGCAAAGCCAGTTTCGCCAATGCTGCGCGAATATCAGTTTCAAGATTGCTCATGGTTCTTACTCCAAACACCTGCGCCATATCTGGCAGCTTTGCAGGCAGGCGCAAGGGGCAGCGGTCCAGTTTTCGAATCCACCCCAAATCAAAGCTCAAATAGCAATCACATAGCTCGGATTCTCCTATGCGGTTTCTGCATAGCAGCATTGCCGAAACGATTATTGTGCATTCGCAGCATAACCCTCATATTCAGTTCAACAGCAAGCAACACTGCTTCACACAACGAGTTACCAAGGATTAAGCAAATGGCTTTCTTCACAGACACAGTATCAGTTAACGCAAACCAAGCGTCCTTCGCAGACAAGTTCGCAGCAGTTTGGACACAGGTTCAAGAAGCACGCGCAGCACGCGCCGTTTACAAAAAAACAGTAAGCGAATTGAGCGCATTGTCCGGCCGTGAATTGGCTGACTTGGGCCTGAGCTACGCAAACATCCGTAGCGTTGCATACGAAGCGGCATACGGCGCGAAATAAGAATAGAATACGATAGGCTCCTCCTCCCATTAGAGCCTGTTGTTTCTGGCGGCGGTACACTCCTCCCTCGTACCCCGCCAACAAATACGGTCTAGAACGCTAGATCAGACTTAACGAGTTGCTTCCTCCTCCCATTAAGCAACTTGTTTCAAAGAACGGTGATGTGTCCTCCCACACATCACCGTTTTTTTGTTTTTGGAAGATAGATATTTCGCGGCGCGCAGGCATGGCCTGCGCTGGTCGCGCGTTATTGATAAACGCGCGCCATTTCGCTCAAGGGGAGCGCTTTGATCTTAGAGGCGCGAAAGGCTGATCCGAACGCGATATATCGCTCTTCACAAAGTGTTTGCATCGCTTGGATGCCTTTGCTCAGGTATTTTCGCGGATCAAATTCTGCGGGCGCCTGTTGCAAATTCTGTCGAATCGAGCCCGTCAACGCCAATCTAAGATCGGTATCTACGTTTACTTTTCGAACGCCATGGCGAATCCCGAGCTGGATTTCTTCGACCGGCACACCCCAAGTCGGGGAGATTTCACCGCCATGGGCGTTGATGAGGTCCTGAAGGTCCTGCGGCACCGATGACGCCCCGTGCATGACCAAGGGGATATCGGGAATCTTTTCGTGAATTTTCCGCAGTTGATCGATTGCGAGAATGTCGCCATCGGGTTTACGAGAGAATTTATAAGCGCCATGCGAGGTTCCAATCGCCACGGCGAGCGCATCTACGCCGGTTTGCTCGACAAAATCGCAGGCCTCACCAGGGTCGGTCAAAAGCATATCTCGGGAAAGCGCCCCCTCAAAACCATGCCCATCTTCCGCCTCGCCGCGGCCCGTTTCCAAGCTCCCTAAATGGCCAATTTCCCCTTCAACCGACACGCCAACCATATGGGCCATTTCAACGACCTTCGCCGTGACTGCGGTGTTTTGTTCAAAAGTTGTAGGAAGTGTTCCGCTCTCGTCCAGCGATCCATCCATCATCACAGAGCTAAATCCGTTGGTGATTGCCGACATGCATGTCGCGGGCGAATTGCCATGGTCTTGATGCATGCAGACCGGAATATGCGGGTAGAGTTCAATCGCTGCTTTGATGAGATGTGCGAGCACGATATCATTGGCAAACGCGCGTGCACCGCGGCTAGCTTGCATGATCACCGGACTATTTACGGCATCTGCCGCCCCCATAATCGCGAGCATTTGCTCCATATTGTTAACGTTAAACGCAGGAATGGCGTAGCTGTGGAGACAGGCGTCATCCATCAACTGTTTAAGCGAGATCAAAGCCAAGGTCTGACCTTTCTATGTATGAGATTTGAGTGTGTCGAAGTGGGTGACTTCGTCGCGCGCGCCTAAGATGACAGAGGTGCGTTGATGCGCGCTTGTTGCGGTGACGTCCAAAATATCCGTTTGGCCATTTGAGGCCCGCCCGCCTGCGACCTCGGTGATCATGGCCATGGGAAAGGCCTCATAGAACAATCGTAATTTGCCACCCTGCGCCTGATTTTCCGCATCTGTGGGATAGAGAAACACACCTCCGCGCATGAGTATGCGGTGAACATCCGCGACCATCGACGCTGTCCAGCGCATGTTGAACGCTTTGCCCCTTGGACCAGTGGGCCCCGCGATGCAGCCCTCGACATAGGCAGACACCTGTGCATCCCAATGGCGCGAGCGCGAGACGTTGATCGCGAATTCCGAGGCTTCGGCAGGAATTCGCATGTCGGCTTGCGTCAACACATAGTCCTCGGCAGTGACGTCGAGCGTAAACCCAACGACGCGCGCGCCAAAGGTGAGGACCAGCATCGTCGAGGGGCCATAGATCGCATAGCCTGCGCATTCGAGCGAACGCCCCTCTGGCAAGGGATCAAGATCTGCGCCCAAACGCGATATCGCAAAGATTGAGCCAACGGATAAATTGACATCCAGATTGGACGATCCATCCAGCGGATCATAGGCGACGACAAATCCCCCGCTTTGCGCTGTGCTCAACGTGGTGATGTCCTCGACTTCCTCCGAAATCAGAACCGCTACGTTCGAGTTCTGCACGCAAGAGGTTCGAAAGATATCATCCGCGATGAGATCAATCGGCTTTTGCTCCTCCCCTTGCGGGTTCACTGTGCCTGCGTGACCTTGATTTCCATCTAGGGCCGAATCCCGAACAACCTGCCCGATTTTCCAACAGGCGCTGGCGATACGATCAATCAGGTCAATAAGATCAGGGTCGCTTACCTCAGAGGCGAGGTAAGCGTTCAATGTCATGGATTTCATTTTATTCAGCTCGCGAGGTGTTCGAACAATCGCGCTACTGCCTCAGCGCCCGGATCAACGTGACCATCCAGTTGCTCGGCATTGATATAGCTGGCGCGCCCTGCCTTTGCAGAGGTCAAGGTCGCAGTGTAATCCGCACCTTTGCGCGCGGCGGCGGCTGCGGAAGTCATGTCAGTGTTCAAAGCGTCAAGAGCTGGCAGCAAAGCATCGATCATGGTCCGATCCCCGGGATTTGCCCCGCCGATTTGACGCATACGATCAAGTCCAGTGCGCAGAGCATCTTTCATTGGCAATCCAGAGGAGGATGCATCCCCCGCAGCGGCAAAGAAGATCGCGAGCAATACGCCCGATGAGCCACCCATGGTTTGGCTCAACTCCAAACCAATCGCGCGGTAAAGCTGTGTGTGATCCGCCAAAGGCAAGCTGTCCATCGCATCGATCAGCGCTCGCGACGCCCCTGCCAGTGTTGAACCCGTATCGCCATCGCCAGACTTTGCATCCAAGGTGTTCAGATCTGCTTCGGCCTCGATCAAAACCTGACAACATCCTGTCAAAAACGCTTTGGTCGCATCGTGTGCAGATGCAGGTGCGCGAATTGGTGACAAGCCATCTGGCAGCGGTAGCACGTCGGGTTCGCCAACCTTGTTTATGCCCGGCCATGCAGGCGCATCAACAGATTGGGCCAGATGATCTTCATCACCCGTTGCAAGTTCCATCAAAGAGATCGAAAACCCATGCATATCCAGCGCTGTCATCATGGCATCGGGGCCGACCACATGGCGAATATGTGCGCCCAGATCAGACTGGAGCAAGCTGTTGGTCAGGATCGACATTTCGAGGCATGAGGCGCCGCCCAGATTGTTGATCAAAGCAACATGGGGTGTTTTCGGCATGCCTTCGGCCAATTTTTCGTTCATTTTGGCAATCGCATCTGCCGCACCGTTGGAGGCGACTTGTTCGACGCCTGCTTCGCCATGAATGCCAAGGCCCAATTCAGCCATGCCGTGGGGAATACGTTCTTCTTTCAGCGATCCCGGAACTGTGCAGGTATCAAGCGACATCCCAATTGTGCGGGTTGATTTGATGACCCGTTCCGCCGCGAGGGCGCAAGCCTCAAGATTGGCACCATTTTCGGCCATCGCGCCTGCGATCTTGTGCACGAACAATGAACCTGCAACGCCGCGCGCCTGCGGCAGATCGGGCAAGGCGATATCATCGTCCACGATGACCATGCGCACTTTATGCCCAAAGGCCCGTGCGCGTTCAGCGGCAAGGCCAAAGTTTAGCCGGTCACCTGTATAATTTT
>NZ_JBDWVM010000409.1:0-8004 GCF_039984035.1 Planktotalea sp.
AGTTTGGGATGCGATGCCTGCGCACCACCAGAAAATCATGGAAGTCGCAATGGACAGTCTCGCGCTGCACAACGCGACGATCAATGAAGTTCAGAACGCACAGACAGCGAAAGACCTGCGCGCAAAAGGTATCAACCTGTATGAGTGGGCACCAGAAGACCTGCAAGCATACCGTGACGCGGTTCAAATCGGTTGGACTGAGTTCGCGACAACGCCAGAAGCAAAAGCGCTTTTGGAAAGCCACATTGGCTTCCTGAAAGACTTGGGCGCGATGAAGTAAGCGCAGGCTTGCTCTGAACGAACGACCGACGGCAAGGCTGATAGATTTGGCCTTGCCGTTTTTCCTCTAGGCTCTCTCGGTTTTCATGAAAATCACCCGCATCATCTCTCACGTGTTGCAATACGATATGCCCGAAGTGCTTGGGTATTCGCAGCAATACTATGACAAGCGTTCAGCGCATATTGTCGAGGTGCAAACGGAAGAGGGCATTACGGGGTGGGGCGAGTGTTTTGGCCCTGGCAATGTGGCAATCGCCAACAAGGCAATCGTTGAAAAAGTGATCCAGCCTATGGTGCTGGGACTGGACCCGATGGATCGGGACGTGATTTGGCACAAGGTCTATAACCTTCTGCGAGATCATGGGCAAAAGGGCATGCCGCTGCAGTCCCTATCAGGCGTGGACATCGCGCTTTGGGATATTGCGGGCAAGGTCGCTAAACTGCCGCTGCACAAGCTGATTGGCGGCGCGCATCGAACAGATGTTCCGTGTTATGGCTATGGCATGATGCTGCGCGATGAACCTGTCGCTGATCTGGCCAAGCGGTTTGAAGATGAAGCTGCTGCGATTAAGGGCATGGGCTTCGCTGCGACCAAGATGAAGACGGGTTTCGGACCGAAACCTGATGTGAAACTCTGCGAAGCTGTTCGCCGCGGCGTCGGCGATGATTTCAAATTCATGGTTGATGCGAACCATGCCTACACAACGTCTGACGCATTCTATGTGGGACGCGCACTTGAAGAACTCGATGCTTATTGGTTCGAGGAACCCATCGCGCCCGAAGATTTGGACGGCTACCGCGAATTGCGGGCGGGTCTCACGGTTAACATTTCCGGCGGTGAGGCTGAATTTAACCGCTGGGGTTGGCGCAACATTCTGGAAAATCGTGGATTGGATATCGCCCAGCCAGAGGTTTGTGCTTTGGGCGGCGTGTCGGAATATCTGCGCGTGCTCGCACTATGCCATGCGCATTTCACACCAGTCATTAACCATGTGTGGGGCAGCGCGATCGCGGTTGCGACGAACCTGCAATTGCTTGCGGCGATGCCGCCGCTCCCCGGTGGTCTGCACCCATGGGAGCCGATGTTAGAATTCGACACCACAGACAACAAATTTCGCGACGAACTGCTGGCCGAGCCTTTGGATATTCAAGGCCAAGTCAAACCAAATGCAGGGCGCGTCGCAATACCAACAGGGCACGGGATCGGCGTAGAGCCGGATCGTGATTTCATCAAACATTACGAAATCGACGCGTAAGCGAACAAGGAGGCAGGAATGCAAAAGACAACAGGTGGAATAATCGAGTGGCTCATACCGCTCGCCTTTGTCGGCACTATGAGTTGGCTCATTTGGCATCTACCGGCCTTTTTGCTTGATTGGATCCCTTACACCTCTGAGTCCTTAAAAGGGCAGGTGCAGGCGATCTATCTGGAATCTGATATCACGCCCAACCTAGGCGGAATATTTGGCGGACACATTGATATCATTGATTTGTTGGCCCTGATCATATCCCCCATTTTGTTTGTGATTGGTGCGCGCACCGTGCGCGCAGCGGGCATCGAATATGAAGGCGCGAGCCGGATTGATAGCGCCGCGTTATTCGTTGGCCGCGTTACGATGATGATGATCGCAGTGATGACGACAGTCATGCTGTACGAAGTCTTCATGCGCTATATCGTTGAAAAACCAACGGAATGGGCCAATGAAATGACGCTTTGGTTTGCGAGCTTCGTGTTCCTGACATCCGGCTTTTACGCGATGCAGCAACGCAGCCATATCCGCATTTTCCTGTTGTATGACGCGGTGCCGCGTTGGCTTCAGAAGATTTTTGACACGATCTCAACAGTATTGATCGTCATGTTTGCCTTCTTCTTGGTCTACGGCAGCTACAAGCAAGTCTTCGTTAACAAGCTCTATAAATGGGAACTCTACGGATCGGCTTTTAACCCGCCAATCCCAGCGACCTTGCAGCCGATGGTCCTTATTGTGATCACTTTGGTTGCGATCCAAGCGGTTCTGAACCTGATCGCGGATTGGAACAAAGAGCCGGTTATTCACACGGATGAACCGGACGCAGAAGAAATTGAAATCCTCAGAAAAGCGGTGGGACAAGACTAATGGATATTGGAACGATCTCACTGATCTTAATGCTGGCACTGATTGCGCTGCTAGCTATCGGCATGCCTCTTGGCCTTGCCTCTGCCGCGCTTGCGGTGCTGGTGCTCGTCCTCAAGTTTGAGCCGACGTTGCTTTGGAACCCTTTGACCTTTGGCGACGGTATTCTTACGGGGAGGCCGGGGACCGGGCCCTTATATATCCTCGCGCAGAAGATATACGGGCTCTTAACCGACTACGTGCTCATATCAGTGCCGCTGTTCATCTTTATGGCGTCACTGCTGGAGCGTTCTGGCATCGCCAAGGACATGTATTCTTCGCTCAACGTTTGGCTGTCACGCACACGCGGCGGCATCGCGATTGTTACGTCTATTATGGCCGTGATCATGGCGGCGATGTCGGGCATCATCGGAGGCGAAGTCGTTCTGCTAGGTCTGATTGCTCTGCCGCAAATGCTGCGATTGGGATATAATCAGAACCTCGCGATTGGTGTGATCTGTGCCTCCGGCTCGCTCGGTACGATGATCCCACCGTCTATTGTTTTGATCATCTATGGCCTGATCACAGAGACCTCGATCAAAGCGCTGTTTACGGCGGCCTTCATTCCGGGTTTCATGCTTGCGTCGATGATCATCATTTACATCATTGTACGCACGACGCTGCGCCCAGAAGATGCACCATTGCCGGAACCTGATCCAAACGATCCCGAGCCGACCGAAAAACGCAAACTCTTTGGTGCGTTCCTGAGCATCGTTGTCGCTGGGTTTTCGGCGGTTCTGCTGGTCCGTGCTGCATTCTTCGAGCTCTCTGGTTCGAACGCTGCAGCGGCTGCAAATGGCGGCGACCTCGCGCGCTTTGGGACCATCGACAATATCCCATGGTACATCGGTGCAATCGCAATCGCCTTGGCACTGATCTTCTTCTACTTCGGGAAAGAACGCGCCAAGATTGGTTGGGACATGGGCAAAGGCCTCGTCGCGCCTATCGTGGTGATCGGTGTTGTTCTCGGCTCCATCTACGGCGGTATCACAGGTATCACCGAAGCGGCTGGCATGGGTGCAGCGGCAGTTCTCATTATCGCGATCTTGCGCGGTGAAGGCTCGTTCGAGCTGGTTTGGGACAGCCTGATGCGCACGCTGAAATCCACTGGCACAATCATTTGGGTGACGATTGGTGCAGCCTCGCTTGCGGGTGCCTACACCATCGCAGGTGGCCCACAATATGTGGCGGACCTGATCGTCGGAAAAGACCTGCCAACAATGGCCGTGATCCTGACGATGATGCTGATCTTGCTCTTTATGGGTGCGTTCATGGATTGGGTCGGCATTGTTCTCCTGATTATTCCAGTGTTCTTGCCCATCGTGTTGCGCCTGCCTATCGAAGAGATTGGCTTCATCGGTCAGCTTGAACCAAGCCATGTTGCGATCTGGTTTGGGGTTGTCTTCTGTATGAATATGCAGGTGAGTTTCCTCTCGCCGCCCTTTGGTCCTGCTGCGTTCTATCTGAAATCGGTCGCGCCGCCCCACATCAGCTTAACGGATATCTTCAAAGGCTTCCTGCCGTTCATTGGTATCCAACTGTTGGCTTTGTCGGTTCTGTTGATCTGGCCGAACATTATCGCGCTGTTGCTCTAAGGGGATCGGATGCTCAGCAACGCGCAAATCACACAGTTTGAAAGGGACGGCTATTTGGTCGTCCCTGACATTTTGCCTGCAGGCGTTCTGGAAAGTGTGCGGAGCGAATATTCAGAGCTCTTGGATCGACTGTATGCAGACTGGTTTGCAGAAGGACGGGTACACGTGCCGCCAGAAGGTTTGGACTTCTGGGGCAAGCTCCTCAGTGCTTATGAAGCGGGCTGCGACTATTTCCAACCCATGGATATTTCGCTGCCGGGGGATCGGATCAAAGCGGATACACCATTTCACATTGGTCCAGCGGTTTTCGACATGCTGACAGCAGTCCCATTGCTGGATGTGATCGAACAACTCATCGGACCAGAAATCACCAGCAACCCGATCCAACATGTGCGCCTAAAGCCGCCCATGCGCAAATTGGTGCGCGATGAAATTCGCCCGCATATTGCAGCAACTGACTGGCACCAAGATCGCGCCGTTGCGCTGGAGGAGGCGGATCAAACGGACATGGTGACGGTCTGGCTCGCCATAACGGATGCAACCGTTGAAAACGGATGTCTCCAAGTACAGCCGCAAGTCGAAGATCAAGAAATTTTACCTCATTGTCCGCGCACGCAAACCGGCATTGCTGATGGCTTCATTGATGAAACCGGCGCTTTGCCTTTGCCTGTCAAAGCGGGCGGGGCGGTTCTGTTTCATCCACTCACACCGCACGCATCGCTGGATAATGTCACCGATGGGTTTCGCTGGTCATTCGACATCCGCTTTAGCGTAACGGGTCAACCGACGGGGCGTACCCATTTCCCTGATTTTATCGCCCGTTCTCGCGCGGTCCCTGAGACCGAAATGCGCGATTGGCAAACCTGCAAAGCGCAGTGGTTAGAGGCCCGTGCGCGTCTCGCTCAAGCGCCCCACATTGATATTCACAGATGGTCATCCGATGCGCCGTTTTGTGCTTAGTCCCGTTGTTTGAAAGTAACTGTCATGAAGACCGTCCGACTAGATCAATCTGATACTGTCGTCACCGCGACACGCGCGCTTAACATTGGCGACACGGTCGAAGGCTTTGTCGTCGCGGCCCAAATTCCGACGGGTCACAAAGTGGCCAGCTCTCCGATGAAGCAGGGCGATCCCGTGCGCAAATATGCCCAGCTGATTGGCTATGCATCCTGCGATATCGCGATTGGGGATCATGTGCACACCCACAACGTCGCGTTTCGAAATACCGAAATGGAGTATGAGTTTTCCACGGACTTGCGCGAAGTGAAGCCAGCTGTGAAGCAAGACACGTTCATGGGGTTTCAGCGTGAAAACGGTAGTGTGGGCACACGTAACTACATTGCGATTGTGACCTCTGTGAATTGCTCGGCCACGGCAGCGCGGATGATCGCAGACCACTTTACACCTGCTGTTTTGGCCGAATTTCCCAATGTCGATGGCGTGGCCGCCTTTGTGCACGGAACGGGGTGCGGCATGGCGGGCGACGGCGACGGGTTTGAAGCGCTGCAACGTGTGATGTGGGGTTATGCGAAACACCCCAATCACGGCGGTGTTTTGATGGTCGGTTTGGGCTGTGAGATGAACCAGATCGATTGGCTCTTAGAGGCTTATGGCCTCAAACAGAGCGATACGTTTCAGACAATGAACATCCAGAATGTTGCGGGTCTGCGGCGTACAGTAGAACTGGGCATCAAGAAGATCGAAGCCATGCTTCCAATTGCCAATCAAGCGACGCGCACTCCATGCCCTGTGTCCGAATTGATGGTCGCGCTGCAGTGCGGTGGGTCTGATGCGTGGTCTGGGGTCACGGCTAATCCGGCTCTTGGATATGCCTGCGATCTTCTGGTTGCGCAGGGGGCGACGGGCTTGCTTGCTGAAACGCCCGAGATTTACGGGGCTGAACATTTGCTCACGCGCCGCGCTGTGGATCGCGCAACAGGGGATCGTTTGATCGAGCGCATCAAATGGTGGGAAGACTATACCGCGCGCAACAAAGGATCGATGGACAACAATCCAAGTCCAGGCAACAAGCTTGGTGGCCTGACGACGATCTTGGAAAAATCGCTGGGCGCTGCTGCCAAAGGGGGGACCAGCCCTTTGACAGGCGTTTATAAATACGCCGAACCGGTCCGCGCCCGTGGTTTCACGTTCATGGATACGCCGGGCTATGATCCTGCCTCTGTCACGGGGCAAATCGCAGGTGGCTGCAATCTGGTATGCTTCACGACTGGGCGCGGCTCTGCGTTTGGATCGAAACCAGCGCCGACGATCAAGATCGCGACGAACACAGACATGGCCACGCGCATGAGCGAGGACATGGACATCGATGCGGGTGAAATCCTGTCCAAAGGCGTTAGCGTCGAAGAGAAAGGGCGCGAAATCTATGAGATGTTCTTGCGCGTCGCTTCCGGCGAGCCGTCCAAGTCCGAGGCGCAGGGTTTAGGGGATCATGAATTCGTGCCCTGGCAAATCGGAGCAGTCATGTGAAACATATTCTGGTTGTTGGTGGCGGTCTCATCGGTATTCGTCATGTGGACGCGGTAAAGGCCCATCCGAATTGTACATTGGTCGGTTTGGTTGACCCTGACATGTCGATCACCTGCGATGCACCACGCTTTGCCGACATGAGCGAAGTGGATGCCCACGTCGATGGCGTGATCATTGCAACACCGACGCATTTGCATGCGGCCCATAGTATCGAAGCGGTGCAGCGTGGTTGGCATGTATTGATCGAAAAACCGGTCGCGGGAACGGTTGAAGACGCGCAAAAGCTTGAAGCCGTTCTGGCTGCGAGCGATGTCGCCTCCCTCGTAGGGCATCATCGCAGGTATCATGCGCCTGTGCAGCAGCTAAAGTCAGTCGTGCAAGGCGGTCAAATCGGCGAGGTAGTTAACGTTTCGCTTATCTGGGCAATGCGCAAACCCGATGCCTATTTTGAGGGAAACTGGCGCACGGCGGGTGGCAGCCCGGTGATGATCAACCTTGTGCACGACATTGACCTTTTGCGCTTTGTTTTGGGTGACATTGCCCAAGCGGTCGCGCTTGCGGGGCGTTCGTTGCGCGGCACGGCGCGGATCGAGAGCGGCGCTATCGCGCTCGGCTTTGAGGGCGGCGTTACAGGCACGATCAGTTTTGCCGATACTTCGCCCAGCCCTTGGGGGTTTGAAGCGGGCACAGGCGAGAACCCGAATATCGGCACAACGCAGCAGGATATGTTGTGGATTACAGGCACGAAAGGTGCGATCAGCTTCCCTTCGATGACCCTTTGGCAGGGGCAGGATTGGGGCAGCGCTGCGCAGCGCGTGGAGTTTGCTGCGAATGTAAATGCAAAGGTGCCGCTTGATGCGCAGCTTGATCATTTCCTAGATGTAATGGACGGCGCTGATCCGCTAATTGACGTGGCAGACGCCGCAAAAACACTTGCGATTGCGCTTGGCATTGAAAACCAACTAATAACCCAGATGAAGGCGCGAGTCGCTTCTTAAGCGAGCCTGCGAAACAATTGACTTAAGAGGATATGACTATGAGCAAACCAACAATCGGATTTATCGGCCTCGGCCTTATGGGCGGCGCTATGGCGGGCCGTTTGCAAGACCAAGGCTATCAGTTGACCGTTTTGGGCAACACAGACCGTACTTATCTGGACGCAGCCATTGCGCGCGGCGCGGTTGAGGCAGGCAACGCAAAAGAAGTGGCGGAGGCCAGCGATATTGTGATGCTCTGCATGGGCACCTCAGATCACGTTGAGGGCCGTATGCGCGGCGATGAAGGCGTGATCGCGGGCCTACGCGCTGGTGCAACAGTCGTCGATTTCGGCACATCGCTGCCCTCTAGCAGCCGCACCTTGGCAACCGAAGTCGCAGCCGCCGGTGGCACGTTCCTTGATGCACCATTGGGGCGCACACCTGCACACGCAAAGGACGGTTTGCTCAACATCATGACCTCTGGTGATAAAGCCGCGTTTGATAAGGTTGAGC
>NZ_JBDWVM010000410.1:0-7278 GCF_039984035.1 Planktotalea sp.
AGGCCGGTGATCATGCCGGAAATAACAAAGGCGACCAGCTTCATCCGCATGGGGTTGAGGCCAACAGTTTCCGCGCGCGCCGCTGATTGGCGCGTTGCGTTCAGGGCATGGCCAAAGGGTGAGGCTTGCAGCCTGGCAAAGATGAACAGCACGGCGCAAAGGATCGCAAAACAGATGCCGAAGAACTGGATCGGCACCAGCGTGTTGAGACCCGGAAAATCATTGCGGATGTAGATCGATAGCCCGTCTTCACCGCCATATTGCGCCCAAGAGATAGCGAAATAGTAGAACATTTGCCCGAACGCGAGGGTGATCATAATGAAATAAACCCCACTCGTGCGCAGGGATAAAAGGCCAATGAGCAGGGCAATCAGCGCCGACATCAGCATCGCGACGAGCCAGATGATGGGCATGAATTTCGTGCCATCGGCGCTGAAAAGGCCGAGATCGAGCGCCGTGTAGCTTTGCGCATGATAGGCCAGAATGCCCATGGCATAGCCGCCAATCCCGAAGAACACCGCATGGCCAAAGCTGACCAAACCACCGATGCCGAGCACGACGTTCAGCCCCACAGCCGCGAGCGCGAGGATCACCGCGCGCGTGACCAAAGTGATGGTAAACGGCTCATCCGAGATCAGCGCATAGAGCGGCACGGCCAGCAGCCCGAACAGCATGGCGGCGGTGATATAGCTTTCTTTCACCTTCATGCGCGTGCTCCGAATAGTCCGGTGGGACGCCAGATCAGAACGATCCCCATCAACACGTAGATGCCCATGGATGCGATGGCAGAACCGCTCTTTTGCGCTGCGCCGCTGTCCATGAAGAGCTTGAAAAGTTCCGGCAAGAACACACCGCCAAGCGTATCGGTCAAACCCACCAAAAGCGCCCCGATAAAGGCACCGCGGATCGATCCGATCCCGCCGATCACAATCACCACAAAGGCGAGGATCAAGACGGGTTCACCCATGCCGACCTGCACCGATTGGATCGCGCCGACCAATGCGCCAGCCAGCCCTGCGAGCGCCGCGCCGAGGGCAAAAACCAGTGTGTAAAGTTTGGAGATATCAACGCCGAGCGCGGCAATCATTTCACGATCATTTTCGCCCGCGCGGATTTGAATACCGATGCGCGTGCGCTCAATCAGCGCCCAGAGGCCGACAGCGACCAGCAGACCAATGGCAATCAAGGTGAGACGATAAAGCGAATATTGGATGCCACCGGGCAAGGTCACAGGACCAGACAGGGCATCGGGAATATCAAGGAAAAGGGGGAAAGATCCGAACACCCAGCGCGTGCCCTCGGAAAAGATCAGGATCAGAGCGAAAGTGGCCAGCACCTGATCTAAATGCGCCGCCTTATAAAGCCGTCGGATCACCACCGTTTCGATGATCACCCCCGCCAGCGCGGCAGCGGCCAGCGCAGCGATGAGCGCGAGCAAAAACGAACCGCTCCAGCCCGCCACGGCAGCAGCGGCAAAGGCACCTACCATATAAAGCGAGCCATGCGCGAGATTGATGAGGCCCATGACCCCGAAAATTAGGGTCAGACCAGCAGCCATCAAAAACAGCATGACACCAAATTGCAGCCCGTTAAGGACCTGCTCGATAATCAGAATAGTGGACATGAATTTCCCCGAAGTGCCTGCCCCCAAACGATGAGGGGGCAGGCAAGTCTCACTTACATTTTGCAGTCGCCCGCATATGCATCTGCGTGGTTTTCGAGCGCCACACCGAGGATTTTGTTGGTGAACACGTCACCCTCTTTGATCACTTCGCGTGCATAGATCGTTTGCACTGGGTGCTGGTTAGACCCGAATGCGAAATCGCCGCGCGTGCTGTCGAAATTCGCGGCGCGCAATGCATCGCGGAAGGCATCCGCATCGTCAGGTTTCGCAGTTTCCAACGCGGAGAGTATCAGGTTCGCGGTATCGAACCCTTGGCTCGCGTAAAGCGATGGAAGACGCTCATAGGCCGCTGAGAAGCTTTCGACAAAGGCCGCGTTTGTCGCGTTTTCGATGTCTTTGTTCCACTGGGACGTGTTCACAACGCCAAGCGCCGCATCGCCAACCGCTTGCAAAATTCCTTGGTCAAAGCTGAACGCAGGTCCGACGACGGGGATATCTACACCACTGTCCGCGTATTGTTTGAGGAAGGAAATGCCCATGCCGCCCGGCAGAAAGAAGAAGACGCTGTCAGCGCCAGAGGCACGGATTTGCGCGATTTCAGCCGCGTAATCGGTTTGACCGAGCTTGGTGAAAACTTCGCCCGCCAGCTCACCGCCGTACATGCGTTTGTAGCCTGTCAACGCATCTTGGCCCGCTGGATAGTTCGGCGCCATGATGAAGCTGTTTTTGTATTCAGCCGTATTCGCATATGCGCCCGCCGCTTCGTGCAGGTTGTCGTTCTGCCATGCGACGTTGAAATAGTTCTGATGGCACCCTTTGCCCGCCAGCGCAGATGGACCCGCATTTGGTGAAAGGTAAAACACATCTTGGTTCACCGCGCTTGGCACAACCGCCATCGCAAGGTTGGACCAGATGATACCCGTCATAATATCAACGCGCTCGGATTGAATCATCTTGTCGGACAGTTGCACAGCGATGTCAGGCTTGCGTTGATCATCTTCAATCACAACTTCGATGTCATCGCGGCCGGATTGCTCAATCGCGAGCATGAAACCATCACGCACATCAATGCCAAGACCCGCGCCGCCGCCGGACAATGTCGTGATCATCCCGATCTTCACATCCGCCATCGCGCCCGTCGCGCAAAGCGCAGCCCCCGCTGTCGCCATCAAAAGGTTTTTCATTTTTCGTCACTCCCTATCTATTTCGGTGCTACCTGTTCTGCGCAGGTAAGCTCGTTGGCGAATAGAGCGGGGATAGGGGCAAGGTGCAATCACCGATTTGTAGAATACCCCGTTTACTTGAGCGCAGCTTGACGGGTGGCGTAGCGAAATTGCAAAAACATGATCCAATTTTGGGCAAAGATGCGCGTGATCGCACTGCTGCGCTTTATGCTGTCGCGCGTTGGCGCTCAAGGTACCATTCGACCACGAGCAGATTGAAAACCCAAGTTATGAACATCGCAATTGCCCATGGAACACCTTGCGGTTGCCCGATCAGCGCGAACCAAAATATCGCGACGACGGCTTGTGTACTTGCGCCAAGCGCGATGGCGTAACTCCGCAGCATCCAGACCTGATGTTTCGGGATATCACGCCGCCAAATCGCAATCGCGCCGAGGGTAATACACAGCATCATCCCAATCCCAAAGACGATACGCACGTAGCCGACCGCCTCCCCGTTGGTGGGCAGAGGTGGGTAATAGAGCGTCATCCAAATTCCACTAAATGCTGCGATATAACCGATAGGTAAAAGCAGGCGACCCATGAGGCGATGCAATTTGATGTGGCGTTGTCGAAAAACTGGCGCGATCTGAAACGTTCCGAAGACGCAAAAGATCATATAGCTCAAAACATGCGCGATGATGGGCATTGGGTTCGCGAGGTAATTCACATTCTCCGCACTGGCCGCGCCATCGATGGCGAGGGACACCATGCGCAGACTTCCCGATAAAACAGGGACAAGGCACAGAAAGAGAAGAACGCTTAGCAGCTTTGTGTCGGACATTGGCTTTTGCATATTGGGTTATCCTTTGAGCCCAAAATACATATGCTGTTCTGTCTGAAAATTGACTGAATGCGTATAAGAATTATGCAATTTTGTATGTTCAAATCGCGCGCTCCCTTTGCCTTCGCAATAAAGAGCGCGCGATCTAAGCTGGCGTTTGGCTTATTGTTCTACAGTCGCCTTCAGTTCCGCGTTGAACTGCTGATAACCTGGCAAAAGCGTGTTCACGAAATTCGCCGCATATGGATTGTTCACGATTTCATCGGATTGCACAAAAAGTGTTTTTCCGTTGCACGGCACGACTTGATACAGATGATTGTCATGACCGCCGCCAATTTCAGCAGGAAACGGATCGGACCAGCCGAATATTTCACCCTCTGTGTAGATCAGATTATGGGGGATTTCATTGGCAACCGGATTGCCTTGATCATCCGTTCCGAACAGAAACGTCACAACGACGCTCCCGCCATCGCTGATATCTCCGGTGATTGTTTGCAAGGTGCCGTTGCTCCAATCAGGCATGGTTTCGAAATTGGTTAATGTGCTCCAAACTGCCGTCGGGGCTGCATCAATCAGGATTGATGTAAAGACAGTAGAGTGCGTTGCGCTGATTTGGGCAACGCTGCCGCGCATTTGGACGGCGTCGCAATTTGCCTCCAGGTTCTGTGGTGTCGTGTCAGCAAAGAGCGGTGCGCTCAGCGCAACAGCAAGAACGTGAGTGGCAAGCCAGGTGGATGTCTTCATGTTGGGTAAAGTCCTGTTCAGTTCCATTCATTGGGAGAACTGATTTAGGATAAAACGCGCCTTTGCGTCCCGCCGGATTCTCCAAAAGGCTTGCCTATTTCTCCAAATCCAAATGACACGGCGTGCGTTTATGCGTTGCTCTTGGTACAAGCAGGCAAGGGAGAGCGCGATGACGATAGAACGACTTTTACAGCTTTCAGAGCAATTCGAAGCGCTTCAAGGTAATGATCGCGTCAAAGACTTAGAGGCTGCATTGATCTTTCGCCGCGATGAAGTGAGCGATTTTGAATCTGCTGTCTACGACCCTTTCATCTGCTTGATCCTACAGGGCGGCAAAGATGTGCATATCGGGAATAACTCCGTTTCCCTTGCGCAAGGCGACACACTTCTTATCAGCCACGCCCTGCCCGTGCTGGCCAAAATTACCGAAGCCAGCCCCGAAAAACCCTATCGTGCTTTGGTGTTCTCTGTCGATTTGGGCATTCTGCGCAGCCTTTATGAAGAGATGGGCGAGCAGATTTCGGATGTAGGCGCGACCAGCGCGCTCGTCGCGAGCCCTGCTGACCCAACTTATATGGAACCGATGATGCGCTATCTGGAATTGATGGATGCGCCACTGGATGCCAAGGTGCTTGGCCCCATGATCGTCAAAGAAATCCACTTTCGCCTTCTCATGTCTCCGGTCGGCCGGATGCTTCGCAGTCTCTTTTTGGTTGATAGCCATGCAAGCCGCATTGCCACCGCGATCAGTGAAATCAGAAGCAGCTTTCGCGAAACGCTTGTCATGGGCGATCTGGCGCAAATCGTGGGGATGAGCCCTTCTTCGTTTCATGAGCACTTTAAAACGGTGACGGGCACCACGCCGCTGCAATATCAAAAAGACCTGAGACTAAGCGAAGCGCGCGGACTTCTTATGAAAGGCGGGCTTTCCGTTTCTGCGGTCGCCTATGACGTAGGATATGAAAGCCCGACGCATTTCAGCCGCGAATATTCCCGCAAATTCGGCGTTTCACCTAAAAACCATCTAACACTCGCTTAACATCGAAGGCGCCCGCGAGAGCGGTGGAATTAGATTTATGCTTGTAGCAGAATGATCATTCTGTTACGAAATCTCCATGCCCAGAGAATCTGCCACATCCACACTCGAACTGACCGAACGCGCGCTGCATCAGTTCTGGACACACGGATTTCACGCGACATCCATGGATGCGCTCGTGAAATCAACAGGGGTGAGCCGCCATGGCATTTACGCGGGTTTTGGTGGTAAAAAGCAGCTCTTCGAGGCCTGTTTTGACCGCTATCAGACCCTCATTGTAACGCCCGCATTTGGCCGCGTTGAAGCCAGTGATGCGGATCTATCCTCAATCGCCGCCTACTATGAATCCCAGATCGCTCTTGCCGAAACCATTGGCTTGCCAGGACCCGGTTGTTTTGTGGCAAATTCAAGTACCGAAATCGCCCCGCACGATGCATCCGCGAAAGCCAAAGTCGCGGAACATAACGCGCGTCTGCGCAGGGGGTTCACAAATGCCCTAGCCAACGAGCGCCGCAATTGTGGTGCGCTGTCACCTCTTGATCTTGGCGCGCTTGCGGATGTTTTCGTGGTCTTCACCAACGGCCTCTGGTCCATGTCGCGTACGACGACGGATGCAAATGATCTTCGCGTCGCGGTGAAAACATTTCTCTCATCAATGGAAGGCACCCTCAGATGAGCAAAAGCAAAGACCTTTCCGCCTTCACCCCCGTCGCGGGGTTTGAGGGCATCTATACCGCTCAAAAAGGCAATCTGCGTTGCACCGCTGTTAAATTGGCGACGGGCGGTGTTTGTCTTTATAGCCCCGTCCTCGGATTGGGCCCTGTCGCGATGGAAAGCTTAGGTAAGATCGGCAAGGTCACACATCTACTTGCGCCAAATCATTACCACCATAAGGGGCTAGGCGAATTTCACACCGCCTTTCCCGAGGCTATCCTATGCTGCTCCGCTGCCGCAAAACCACGCCTCGAAAAGCAAACCTCGTTGAGTTTTACATCGCTTGAAGAGGTCCCGCTCCCCCTTGCGGGCGGCTGGGACGTGCTGGAACCCAAGGGTCTAAAGACGGGTGAGATTTGGATGCAGAGCAGCACAACCGATTCCACCCTCTGGATCGTCACCGACGCCTTTTGCGGCGCAAAAGCCCCTATCGGTGCAGTGGTCGAGCACCCCGAATTGCTCGGCACCTTCCCAAAGTTTGGTGTCAAAGATCGAGCTGAATATCTGGCTTGGCTCACTCAAACGCTCCAAAACAAGGCCCCAACAACCATAGCCCCATGCCACGGCGCGCTTGTCTCAGGGGCAAATGTTGGCGCTGATGCTTTGGAATTGATCTCGCAGATTTAGTCAGAGCAAAAGGCGAAGCGCGCGCGCTCAGGGTTGGGATCGCATCTAAGCGAGCTTTGATGGTGAGCAACAGCTCAAAAAACCTATCTTTTCAGAGCAGCTTATTGTGAGATCGAACAGGGCGGGGATTGATCACGGAGCAAACTGGATAAATGACCGCGATTTATGCAACTCTACCTATCGAGGGCAGCTAGGACTGTCTTCATAGCAATAGATTGAAAGGCTTATTCATGGTCGATGATACCGAAAGCGCCGTTTGGCCATTACCCAAGTTTTATTTCAGCGTCGATTTCGATGATCAGCAAAAGAACATTCCCTTTCAGGAGGTCTCTGGTCTCGATGCCGAAACGCAAATTATTGAATATCGGGCAGATGATTCAAAGGGATTTGACACAATAAAGATGCCCGGCATCGTCAAGGTTGGCAATGTGACGTTCAAAAGAGGTATTTTTATAAATAACAATGAGTTCTTTGATTGGTTTAGCAAAATTAAGATGAACACGATCAAACGTGAAACCATCACGAT
>NZ_JBDWVM010000411.1:0-13414 GCF_039984035.1 Planktotalea sp.
TTCTTTGATCGCAGTTGGTACAATCGCGGCGTTGTGGAACATGTGTTCGAATTTTGCACGCCTGCGCAACGCGAAGCCTTCTTCAATCAGGTCACTGCCTTTGAAGACATGCTTGTCAACGAGGGCATCACACTCGTGAAATTCTGGCTCAATGTGGGACGCGAAGAGCAACTGCGCCGCTTCCTTGCCCGCGAAAGCGATCCTCTCAAACAGTGGAAACTCTCCTGGATTGATGTTGAGGGTCTGAACCGATGGGATGGCTACACGGATGCGATCCAAGAGACGCTGCAACGCAGCCACACAGAAACTGCGCCTTGGACCATCATTAGATCAGACGACAAGAAACGCGCGCGTCTAAATGCGATCCGCCATGTGCTGTCGCAATTCGACTATTCCCATAAGAACGAAAAAGCGCTCGGCAAAATCGATCAAAGCATCTGTGCGGGACCGGACATCTGGGATGCCTAAACGCGGCTATCATCACGGCAACCTACGCCAAGCGCTCGTGGAAGCAGCGCTCGAGTTGATCCGTGCCAAGGGTCCAACGGGTTTCACCCTGTCTGAGGCAGCCAAACAAGCGGGCGTGACACCCGCCGCGGTCTATCGCCACTTTGAAGGACGCGAAGACCTGATCGCTGAAGCCGCGCGCCAAGGCTATGAAATCTTTGCCGATGTGATGCAATTTGCCTACGACAAGGGACAGCCTTCAGCATTGGCCGCGTTTGAAGCAACGGGCCGCGCCTATCTGGCCTTTGCACGCAAATATCCCGGCCACTACATCGCAATGTTTGAAAGCGGGATTTCTGTAAACCGAACGCCGGAGCTTGCGGCTGTCTCCACACGCGCGCGCGGCGTTTTGGAGCGTGCTGCAGAAGACTTGAACGCGCATATCCCAGTCGATAAACGCCCCCCCGCGAGCATGTTCAGTGCGCATATTTGGGCGCTCAGCCATGGCGTGGTTGAGCTCTTTGCACGCAACAGCCCCGGCACACAAAGCCCGTTTCCACCAGAAGATCTACTTGAAACCGGCATCGGGATCTATCTACGTGGTCTTGGCTTGATCGACTCAGATATCAAATAGCAACGCGCTTACGCGCGTCCCAGTTTTAGCATGGGCGATGCCCATGCGGATTTGCCTTCGGCGAGGATATTTTGAGAGAGAGGAAGAGGCAGCCCAACAAGCGCTGCCTCACTAGGAAGGTATACTTCCCCTCTCACGGTCATCGGCGTCCCCGCCTGTACCGTGCACATGTTTAAGAAGAAAAGACTTAAAAAAGTGTTTCCTCTCTCGCGAAATATCCCCGCCGGAGGCAAACCGCATATCCCGCTAAACCTGAGTACGCGGAGCGTGCACAATAAAGAAAGGGCCGCCAAATGGCAGCCCTTTGCAAAATTCTTGTAAGTTCGACTTAACGCTTAGAGAACTGGAAGCTGCGACGCGCTTTACGCTTACCTGGCTTCTTACGTTCAACAACACGGCTGTCGCGTGTCAGGAAGCCTGCCGCTTTCAAAGCACCGCGCAAGGATGGGTCATACACTTGCAGAGCTTTGGAAATACCATGCTTAACCGCACCGGCCTGACCAGAAAGACCACCGCCTTTAACTGTCGCCATGACGTCGAACTGATCTTCAGTTCCAGACACAGTGAACGGCTGACGCAGGATCATTTGAAGCACTGGACGCGCAAAGTAGACTTTCATCTCTTTACCGTTCACCACAACTTTACCTGAACCAGGCTTGATCCAAACGCGAGCAACCGCGTCTTTACGTTTGCCTGTCGCATAGGAGCGACCGAGTTCGTCGCGAACTGGCTCACGTGGTTCTGCAAGGTCAGCAACAACTGCTGCGTCGTTTGCAACGGCGCTCAGCTCTTCGAGAGAATTGATTTGATCAGCCATGATTATACCCGTGTGTTCTTGGAGTTCATGGACTTCACGTCCAAAACTTCTGGGTTTTGTGCTTCATGCGGGTGCTCAGCGCCCGAATATACACGCAGATTCGTCATTTGCTGACGGCTCAAAGGACCGCCTGGCAGCATGCGCTGAACCGCTTTGGTCATCACGCGCTCAGGGTAGTCACCCTCAAGCAGCTCGCCCGCTGTGCGGAACTTGATGCCGCCCGGGTGGCCTGTGTGCCAGTAATATTTCTTGTCTGTGCGTTTCTTGCCAGTCATCTGCACTTTTTCAGCGTTGATGATGATGACATTGTCGCCCATATCCATGTGAGGCGTGAAAGACGCCTTGTGCTTGCCACGCAGGCGCATCGCAACGATCGAAGCAAGACGGCCCAGAACAACGCCTTCAGCGTCGATCAGGATCCATTTCTTTTCGATGTCTGCTGGCTTTGCAGAGAAGGTTTTCATCGACATATACCCTTATAGGTCTTTTGAATCACGAAGCGCGGGACATCCCCGCGCGAATGGGCTGGTTATACGCGTGCTGTTTTTCACGTCAAGGGACGTTAATCTCAATTAATCATTCAAAAACAGTCGCTTATAAATTAGGTATAATAATACCCCACGTCAAACCCCTATTCTTTCAGGCGGATTGTCCAGCAAATCGGCGATGCGCATAATCGCAGCTTCGAAATGATCATGAGCAATCTGGGCATTTATCGCAATGCGCACAGCGTGCGGTGCACGCGCATCGCGACTGGAAAACTCCTCCGCCGGTCTGATCTGCACTTTTTGCGCCTCAGCTGCCTGACAGAATGCCGATGCGCGCCACCCCTCAGGCAAGCGCAACCAAATAAACGGTACATCCGAGCGCCAAGACAGCTCATACCGCCCCAAATGGTTCACGCAAGTCTGCACATATTGACCAAAGACATCACAGACCTTGTCGGACAGTTTTTCCGTCAACGGATCAAGCAACAGACGTTCAGTCAAATCCGCCAAGGGCGTCGCCAAGCCAAAGAACCCATATTCCGCAGAGCGGCGCAGGCCGGACACCAAGGGTTTAGGCGCGATGACAAAGCCAATCCGCAGCGCTGGCGTTAAGGTTTTGGAGATAGATGAGACATACCAGCCCCGTTCTGGCGCCAATAAACGATAGGACGGTGCGCGGCTTGAGCCCATGCGATAGCAATCGTCTTCGATAATTTGGATATCATGGGCACGCGCGACCGCGACGATCTCTTCGCGGCGTTCAAGCGGAGTAAACAGGCCGGTTGGGTTATGCACCTCTGGCGATGTACAAATCGCCTGCACATTATGGCGTTGCGCAAGCGCGGCAATGGCTTCCGGGATCATGCCATCGGCATCCATTGGCACAGAAATCACATCTGCGCGCAACAACGCCGCTGCACGGCGAAAGCCCGGATAAGACAGCTCTTCCACCAAAACCACCGGCTTTGATCCGCGCAGAATGGTTTGCAAGGCAAGACAAATCCCGTTTTGCCCCCCATGGGAGAGCACGATATCCTCTTGATCAATCGCGCCGAGCGGCGTGCCGCGCAGCCAATGCAGAATTGCTTTGCGTGCAGGCGAAAAGGTTTCACGGTTCGGATAATGCATCACGCCAGAGCGCGGCTCCTTTGCGACTTCGCTCATGCAGCGTTTGATCAGTTGCGCCTGCCCAACGTTGGGAAGCCCGGGGGAAAACAGGTTTACCACGTCAGGGCGATCACCCGATCCGTGGGGCAAGGCATCAATCTCAATCGGCGCATCCTCGGCTTCGACTGGTCTGCTCAGTTGCTCCGCAACAAATGTACCACGCCCGACGGCGGCTTCTAATGTGCCCTCATCCGTCAATAAGGAATACGCCCGCGCAACAGTTCCCGGTGTAATCTTAAGATCCCACGCCAAGTCCCGAACCGGCGGAAGTTTCTGCGCAACCTTTAATGCACCATTTTGTATCGCTTCTCTAATTGCTTCTGCGAGGGCTTTGTACTTGGGGCCTTCACGGAATTCGATACTCGGGGACCAAATTGTATCCATTACAATCTTTCTCTAGACGCTAAGCGATTCACTTTGTATCAACTAAATACGAAACAAACGATATTGTGTCAATACAATTAAAGGAGTGTACCATGTCACAAACTCGCGCTCTGATCTCAGCAGATCTCGCTTTTCTGGACCGCCAACAGCCGATGCCAATTTTGGCAACGATCGCTGTCCGCGTCGCTGTGACGTCCTCCAAATGGGCCAAACGTCGCCGCACGCGGCGCTCGCTCAGAAATCTTGACAGCCATCTTCTCAATGACATCGGCCTGACGCCTGAAGCGGCCGAAATCGAAGCGAACAAGAGGTTCTGGCGCGCCTAAAGCACGTTACGGACTGTTCCCAAGTTTCACGAACCTCTTACTTCGGCGGCTTTCATGTTAGTCATGGGCCGCCGCTTTTTACGTGCGTTTTCTTTCACGCCAAATGATCAACGCCCCTGCCCCAACGATCAGCAAAATCCCCGGGAACAATGTATCGAGTGGCGCTTCATCAAAGATCAGCCAACCAAAGACTCCAGCCGTCAAAATCCCAATGTACCAAAACGGTGCGAGCACCGAAGGACTGGCCATTCGAAATGCGATCATCATCAGCAAAACACCAGTTCCGCCTATGATACTCATCACGAGGATGAGGAGACCGTCAAAGAGCGAATGAATAGGTGAAAATTCTGCTGTGAAAAAGGCCAGAACAATGGCGCCAACGGCTGAGCCAATAGAAGAATACAGGTAAATCAGCGCGTTCGACGTGTCAGGACCGAATTTTCGAACACTCACCATTGCGAAAGCATAGCATGCCGCAGCGCCCACAGGTAAAAGCGCGGCCATCGTGAATGCGTCCGAACCAGGCCGCAAAATCCACACGACCCCAGCGAACCCGATGAACAGCGCAGCGATCCGCCACACACCCACTTTTTCGCCCAAGTACAGGACCGATAGGATCACCACAAAGAACGCGTTCGTCTGCCCAAGCGTTGCGACCGTTGCCAATTCGAGCTGCGCCAAAGCCGAGTAGAAAAAGACCTGCGCGAAGGCCACCACAACCCCGCGCCACAGCGCGAGTTGCCATTGCTCGATCTTCAGCGCACCTGCTCTAAAGCGTAGCTCGCCTGTCCAAATCAGTAGCGCCAAGGATGGCAGCATGCCCAATACGTTTCTATAGGCTGATAATTCTTGTGGTGTGTAGCTCGCTGCAAGGATGCGAACGAAAATCGACATTACATCAAAGCACAAAACCGCTGCGAGCAAGAGCAGGATTGCTTTGAAACTTATGTTTGATGGGTTCGCATCTGGGCCGCTCATCTAGGGGGGATCGCATAGGTGAGCGAGGCCTGCGCGACAGGTGCATCAAGCCCTTCTGAATGTATCAATACATCACCCACTGACAGCAATTTGCCCAGCTTATGGAGCTTCGCATACGCGATCAGATCGACACCTGCTTTGGGCTTGCGCATGAAGTTAATGGAACAATTCGTCGTAACGGCCAAAGTAACGGGACCAATCATTGCCATTGTAGCAAGGTACATCGATACATCCGCGAGCGAAAACATCGTTGGGCCGCTGATTGTACCCCCCGGGCGCAAATGACGCTCGGCAACAGGGAGCCGTACAGTCACAGCCATCGGCGCAACCTCTTCAACAACAAAATCCTCCGCAACTTGCGAAAATTCTTGCCGCATAAGAGTATTCAATGCCGCTGCGTCCATTTTGAGTTCCATGACTTCCCTCTCCTTACGTCACGCACTACGCTTGCCCAAGCAAGCAAGGAGAGCAAGATGGCAATTCTGGAACGTCGCGGCACTGGTGCAGTTGCCCATCTACATATGAACGCGCCCGAGCGCTTGAATGCACTGTCTGATGAAATGCTGGCTGCGCTTCAAACTCAACTCAATGAGTTGCGCGAAACCCCATCTGTACGCGCCATTGTTTTGTCAGGTGCGGGAAAAGCGTTTTGTGCGGGGCATGATTTGAAACAAATGACAGCCGGTCGCCAGAACGAAGATGGCGGAAAGGCCTATTTCAAAGACCTGTTCGACCGATGCGCCACGATGATGCAAACCATCCGAGCGATGCCGCAGCCTGTGATTGCCCAAGTGCACGGGATTGCGACAGCTGCCGGCTGCCAGCTTGTCGCGAGCTGCGATCTTGCTGTTGCAGCACAAGGCACACGCTTTGGCGTGAACGGCGTCAACATTGGGCTATTCTGCTCCACCCCGATGGTTGCGCTCAGCCGCAATATTCCACGCAAGCAAGCCTTTGAAATGTTAACCACTGGTGAATTCATCTCCGCCGAGCGCGCAGAGGCTCTTGGCCTTGTTAACCGCGTTGTGACCCCTGACGATCTCAGCGCAAGCACCGAAAAAATGGCTGAAACCATTGCCGCTAAACTCGGCGCAGCCGTCAAAATTGGCAAATCCGCCTTTTATGAACAAATGGATATGACGCTGGCCGATGCATATGCGTTTACAGGCAATGTCATGGTCGAAAATATGCTCTATCGCGACACAGAAGAAGGCATCGCAGCCTTTCTCGAAAAGCGCGATCCAGCGTGGACCCAAGACAACTAGGCAGAGCGCAATGCTCGGTTTTGGGCGTCACCGTTTCCAAAGTGAAAACAATTTCCTCCAAAATGTGTCGTAGCGTAAAGCGGCGGTTTGTGCCGCGCGCCTGCCTGATCGACCGTTATTGACGGTTTTTTAAGGTTAATAAGCCCGAACAGAGCTTTGTTTCCACAACGGCAACACATCATTTCGAAACTGGACGTTTGACGCCTGCGATCGCGTCTTCACACTCTTCACATTCGCGTGAGAATTGATGCGCGATCCGAGTTATTGACCAAAAAAGGTGTGATTTATGCGTCGTTTTATCGTGACTGCCCTGCTGATGTCCTGCGCGAGCGTTGTAAGCGCGCAGCAGCTGCCAAACCCTATTGTACCTTCAGATTTCCCTAAACTTGATACAGAAACCGTCGCTCTTGGACGTCAGCTTTTCTTTGACCCCATTCTTTCGGGCAATGACAACATTGCCTGCGCGACCTGCCATCACCCTGCCCTTGGCACTGGTGATGCCATGTCGCTTTCAATTGGCGAAGGCGGCCTCGGCCTTGGTCGCCTGCGTGAAGTCGTAAACGGGAACGCGCCCAAAGCCCGCATCCCGCGCAATGCGCCCGCCTTGTTCAATCTAGGCGCACGCGAGTTTTCGGTCATGTTCCACGACGGGCGCGTTCAGATGGATCGCGACTCAATGTATGGCATCGCGATGCCTGAGGGCCGCACCCTTGAGCGCCCGATGAATTCGGCTCTCGCGGCGCAAAACATTCTTCCCATTCTGAGCCACGATGAAATGGCTGGTCACCCTGGCGAAAATCCGATTGCCGACGCCATCGATGCCGAACAAATCCACGGCCCCAACGGCGCATGGGCGCAGCTCACGGCCAAAGTTGAAGCGATTGAAGAATATCGCATGGCCTTCGATTGGATTATTGGCGAGGATGTTCCGCTCCACATCAGCGATATCGGCAACGCGCTTTCGCAGTTTATTACCTATGAATTCCGAGCGACCGACAGCCCGTTTGATATGTATTTGAAGGGCAATACAACGGCACTGAACGCCGATCAAATGGCCGGCATGACGCTGTTTTATGGCGATGCCAATTGCAGTTCCTGCCACTCTGGCAAGTTCCAAACCGATCACGGCTTTCACGCAATCGGTCTGCCCCAGTTTGGCCCGGGCAAAGATGATGCCTATTCCGACGCGGGCCGCGGCATGATTTCGGGCGATACCGCTGATAAATATCGCTTCCGCACGCCCTCCTTGCGCAATGTCACGCTGAGCGCGCCCTATGGGCACAATGGTGCCTACACTGATTTAGAGGCGATGGTGCGCCATCACCTCGATCCCTTCGAAGGACTCGGCAATTATGACCGCCGTCAAGCTGCCCTGCATGAACTTGGCGAAGGCGCCAAGGATTGGGAGCCCATGGACAACCTCGCCGAGGTTTTACGCATCACAATGGCCGCTGAAATCGAACCCGTTGCGCTAAGCGATGAAGAAGTTGATCAAATTCTTGCCTTCCTAGGTGCCCTTGAGGATCCGATCAGCCGCCATGGGCGACTTGGCGTTCCTGATCGTGTCCCTTCAGAGCTGCCTCTCGACCCAGTATCCGATCCGAGTTAAAAAGTTGCTAATTGCCGCGCACTGACCTACATGCGCGGCATGGAAAACACTCTACATATCATCGGCGGCGGGCTCGCCGGATCAGAAGCAGCATGGCAGGCCGCCAATCTGGGCGTCCCTGTCGTCATTCACGAGATGCGTCCAAAGGTCGAAACCTTTGCGCATAAGACTGGCGATCTCGCGGAAATGGTGTGCTCCAATTCCTTCCGCTCTGATGATCACGAACAAAATGCCGTTGGCTTGCTCCATTGGGAAATGCGCACAGCGGGTGGTTTGATCATGGATATGGCCGAGCAACATCGCCTGCCTGCGGGCGGTGCCTTGGCCGTGGATCGCGATGCATTTGCCGCTGGCGTGACCGAAAAAATCAAATCTCATCCGCTTATTTCCATTGATTATGAAGAGATTACAGAGCTTCCCTCAAGCGGCCATTGGATCATTGCGACCGGTCCTTTGACATCCTCTGCGCTTGGTGAAGCCATTGCTGCCGAGACGGGCCAAGATGCGCTCGCCTTCTTTGATGCAATCGCGCCAATCATCTATGCTGACAGCATCGACATGAGCAAAGCATGGATGCAATCGCGCTATGACAAGGGCGAAACTGAGGAAGAGCGTACCGCTTATCTCAACTGCCCGATGGATAAAGAGCAATATGAGGCGTTTATCGACGCGTTGCTGGCCTCTGATAAAGCGGAGTTCCACGAGGGCGAAACAGCGAAGTATTTCGATGGCTGCCTGCCCATCGAGGTTATGGCCGAACGTGGCCGCGAAACCCTGCGCTTTGGCCCGATGAAACCAGTTGGCTTGACCAACCCGCATCAGCCAGACGTCAAAGCCTATGCCGTTGTACAACTGCGCCGCGACAACGCGCTTGGCACGCTTTACAACATTGTCGGCTTTCAAACCAAGATGAAGTACGGCGCGCAAACCGATGTTTTCAAAACAATTCCAGGACTTGAGAACGCGAGCTTTGCCCGCCTAGGCGGCATCCATCGCAATACATTCCTGAACTCGCCAACCTTGCTCGACAATCAGATGCGGTTGAAATCACAGCCACATATTCGGTTTGCGGGTCAGATTACCGGCGTTGAGGGTTATGTGGAAAGCGCTGCGATGGGCCTGCTTGCGGGTCGTTTGGCCGCGAGTGAGATTAAGGGCGAGACCATTCCAGACCTGCCACAGGACACTGCGACGGGCGCGTTGGTGCATCACATCACGGGCGGCGCAGATGCGAAGACCTTCCAACCGATGAACGTGAATTTCGGCCTTTTCCAGCCCGTCGATGGTCTCAAAGGTGGACGTCGAGGCCGCAAAGATCGCTACAAAGCCTATACAGACAGGGCAAAAACCGCTTGGAACGAATGGCTTAGCGCGCAAAGCTAGACAGGTATGCAATGCCTCGTTAGCCTAGGGCTATGACAGATACCTTCCTTGATAAAGCCTATGACACCACTGGCGTAGAAGCGACCCGCGCGCTCTATTCCAATTGGGCGAAAAGCTATGACGAAGAAACTAGCAAAAACGGCTATGCAACGCCGGGTCGCTGCGCAGCTGCGTTGAAGGCCGCGACAAGCGATTTTTCAACACCTCTCTTGGATTTTGGGTGCGGCACGGGGCTTTCGGGCCTCGCGCTCTCTTTGGCTGGATTTACCGTGATCGATGGTATCGATCTCACGCAAGATATGTTGGATCGCGCCGCTGAAAAACAGCTCTATCGCAGCTTGACCCTATCAGACCCAGAGCAACCTTTCCCTGTAAAGAAAGGCGATTACGCACTGATTTCAGCGATTGGCGTCATTGGCGCCGGCGCGGCTCCGATCGAGGTCTTTGATACACTGCTGAGTGTCTTGGACACGAGTGGCAAAATGGTCGTGTCCTTTAATGACCACACTTTGGAAGATCCAGCATTCGAGGGTCGGATTACGAGTGCTATAAATGCAGGTGTGATCGACCTCATCTCTGAAGAATACGGCGATCACCTTCCCGGAATTAACATGAAATCCAAAGTATATGTGATTGAAAAGAAGTGACTTTTCGAACTCGATTTGCACCGAGCCCTACGGGACCACTGCATTTAGGACATGCCTATTCTGCCATTCTTGCCCATGATCAGGCCCGCGCCAAAGGTGGCGCCTTTTTTCTACGTTTGGATGATATTGATCAAAGTCGCGCAAGGCCACATTGGGCGCAACAAATCGAGCGAGACCTCAACTGGCTTGGTCTTAGTTGGGATGGACCGATTTGGTCACAACATGCTCGCTCTGAGCAATATGACATTGCTCTGACCAAGCTTTGGGACATGGGGTTGCTCTATCCTTGCGCATGTTCGCGCAAAGACATCAAAGAAGCGGCAAATGCCCCACAAGAAAGCGCGCCGTTGATTGGGCCTGATGGACTGGTCTATCCGGGGACATGTCGCCGCGATGTAACTGATGAAAAGCCAGCTGACATTGCGCTTCGACTCAACATGAGAAAAGCGCTTCAGTCACTTGAACTTAAACAAATTTCATTCTCTGAGAAAGGATCTCTCGTTTCAAAAACAGCGTCCTCAATGATTGGTGAAATCGGCGACGTCGTTCTCGCGCGGAAAGACATGGCTGCCTCTTATCACCTTTCAATCGTTGTCGATGATGCAGAGCAAGGGATCACAGACGTGATGCGCGGCGAAGATTTGCAAGACGCCAGCTTCATCCACGTTTTGTTGCAGCAATTGCTTGGCTATGACACCCCGAAATATCACCACCATTCGTTGATCCGCGACACGCAGGGCAAGCGATTGGCAAAGCGTGACGACAGTCGTGCCATTGCGAAATACCGAGAGGATGGCCTTACCCCGCAAGACATTCGCGCAATGGTCGGACTTTAACGTCTCATCACTTCATTGGCGACATGAGCTCCACCTCAGAACCTTCTGAAATTGATGTGTAAAAACAACTTCGTCTATTCGTGTGACACGCCGCACCAACCTGATTAACGATGGCGAGCAAGCAGTCCTTGTCACAGTCCATACGCAGATCAACCAGCTCTTGAACGTGCCCGGATGTCTCGCCTTTGATCCAGAACGATTGACGCGAACGCGACCAATAGGTCACCTTTCGGGTTTCAATCGTTTTTTGAACCGCTTCGAGATTCATCCACGCCATCATGAGAACTTCGCCACTGCCATCGGCCTGCGCGATCACGGGAATGAGACCTGCGTCATTATAGCTTAGCGTTGTCGGATCAAAACTCATCATTATAGTCCTTATAAATGCGTGGCCTCTGGCCTATCTAAGCAAGTACCCAACAAGGCGAAAGTGTTCAATTCTATGTCTGAAGAAACCGACCTCATCAAACTTTATTCTGGTCGCATTCTCGCCCTTGCTGCCGATATTCCACATGCCGAGCGCCTGAGTGATGCGCAGGCGAGCGTGAAAAAACGTTCCCCACTTTGTGGATCCACCGTCACTGTCGACGTCAGCATGAGCGACGGACGCGTCAGCGCCTTTGGGCAAGATGTGAAGGCTTGCGCGCTTGGGCAAGCGGCGGCCTCTGTTGTGGGCGGCGCTTTGGTGGGCTGCACGCAAGCGCAAGCTATCACAGCGCGCGATCAATTGCGCGCTTTGTTAAAGGGCAGCGGCGTTGTTCCTGATGCGCCTTTTGAAGGGTTTGAAGTGTTCCTGCCCGCCTCTGCCTATAAAAATCGCCATGCATCCATCTTGCTCTCGATTGAAGCGGCATGTGAAGCGATTGACAGCCTCGCATAAGCCCCCCAAAAAAACGCCGCACACCCATAAGGGCGGCGGCGCAAGGTAAGTGCTTTCGTGTGGGATCCGAGGATCACCGGTTCGAGCTAGGCAAAGCTCTTAAAGATCAACACGTTAGTTGGGACAGGGCGTGTTATCGAGCATCTAAGTTGGGACAGGATGCGGGGTGGTGTCGGCACGAAATCACGAGGCAAAAAACAGTAATCAGGCAAAACCAGGAACGTGCAGGGCAACCATGAGAATCGTCATCAAAGAAACGGCGCCTATCGCATCATGAACCAGAGTACGGTCAGCGCGGGCAATCACGGTTTTGATTTGGAGTATCATGTTAATGTCCTGCTCAATCTTGTTTTTGTTGACCCTTTGTTCTCATTTTGAGGAACATCTGTAAAGAACAAAATGGAACAAATGAGAACATTTCGTTAACTTTTTTCTTAACCTACTGAAATCAAACGAATTGCTTGATCCTGTTCCATCAGCCAAAGGAGAACACGCGCCGCCTGCCCCCGCGCGCTTTTGAGGTCTGGATCATCATGTAGCAATTTTCGCGCATCGCTTTGCGCCACATCCATGAGCGCTGTTTGGCTTTCCATATCGGCGATACGAAAGCGCGGCAGGCCTGATTGCGCCGTCCCGATCAAGTCGCCCGAGCCACGCATTTGAAGATCGGTTTCAGAAATCTTAAAGCCATCTTCGGTTTCTCGCAAAACCGTTAATCGTTTCTGACCATTCTCGGACAGCGGCGCTTTATACATCAGCAAACAGGTCGATGCCGCGGACCCACGACCCACACGGCCACGCAATTGGTGGAGCTGCGCGAGGCCAAAGCTCTCTGCGCGCTCGATCACCATAATAGTTGCGTTCGGCACGTTTACACCAACCTCAATGACGGTTGTCGCCACGAGCACCTGCGCGCGCCCTAACACAAAATCTGCCATGGCCGCATCTTTTTCGGAAGGTGGCATTTGACCGTGCACCAAACGCACGACATCGTCGCCAAGCGTCGCGCGCAGATGTTTGAAACGTTCTTCTGCCGCGATAAGGTCTGACACCTCGCTTTCGCCAACCAAAGGGCAGACCCAATAGGCCTGACGCCCTTCTGCGATCGCGCCGCGCATATGCTGCACCACCTCATTAACGCGTTCATCTGAAATCAGCGCGGTTTTGATCGGTTGGCGCCCTGCTGGTTTTTCGTCCAACACCGACACGTCCATATCGCCATATTGCGCAAGCGCTAGACTGCGGGGAATGGGTGTCGCCGTCATGACAAGAACATCCGCGCCCTGCCCTTTTTTGCCGAGTTCCAAACGCTGACGCACGCCGAACCGATGCTGTTCATCCACAATCGCCAACCGCAGATCAGAGAATTGCACGTCTTTCTGGAACACCGCATGGGTCCCGACAAGGATTTGAATATTGCCAGCCGCAAGCGCCGCCAGTTTCGCCTCGCGTTCTTTGCCCTTGTCGCGCCCTGTGAGCAACTCAAGCACAACACCGGCCTCTTCCGCGAGGGGTTGCAGCCCTTCTAGATGCTGACGCGCCAAAATCTCGGT
>NZ_JBDWVM010000412.1:0-2695 GCF_039984035.1 Planktotalea sp.
TTGCCGCAAAACCGACTACATAGCCAAATAGCCAACCCAAAGGATAGCGGATACCGGAGCGTTCACTTGATGCTGCGTTTCAATGGTGGTGGTATTGGTGAGAAGCACAAAGGGTGTAACGTTGAGCTTCAGCTCCGCACCCAACTACAGCACATTTGGGGCACAGCTGTTGAAGCTGTAGGTTCCATGCGAAATGAAGACCTCAAAGCTGGTGACGGCGATCCCCAGTGGCTGCGTTTTCTAGCCCTCATGAGCGGTTACATTGCCGAGATTGAGAAACAACCGCGCGGCTTAAATCTGGGCATGAGCTATGATGATCTGGTGCTGGAGGCTAAAGAGCTGGCAACATCGCTCAATGTCCGGGAAAACCTCTCCTCGTTTAGAGGATTTATGCACGAAGCTGACAGTTCTGGTAGCTTTGGAAGCTCTGTTTTTACACTGAAGGTGGACCGATCAACTGGTGCGGTGCAAATCGCACCACGTTGGCGCGCGCTATTTGCATTCGATGATCTCGAAGATGATTTTGAAGAGGTAAGGCAGTCCATCGAGATCAGCATCGACAGTATGACTGAACTCAGACGAGCCTACCCCAACTATTATTTAGATACTGAAGAGTTCCTAAATGTTCTTGGAGAAATGGAAGGATCTAAACCTACCAACATCAAGGGCACAATTGACCGCCTAGACCTGAGTTTTCTCCCAAAACATGTTCCACCACGCGCAGGGGCAACAAAGGAAAAACCCGACGAAAGAGCGCTACGACTGGACATCGACGGAACAGTGTACTGGCACAACAAAAAAGTTGGCACATGGGATCGGAATCTGGTTGGTGTCTATTTTTTCATCCCGAGACACCGTGACGAATATGCCTTTTCACAGCCGAGCTTTAGCGTATTTACCAGTGAGCTAGAGCAATGGTGCGCGACAGAATGAAAGAGTAAGGTCTTGAGTCAACGCCATCTTTGAATATGCTGAATTCAAAATGCAAAGACGCATAAGCCCTTTTATGAAAACCCCCGCCCCTGCCCTACTTTGGCTGATGTGCATCAACATAGGCACGCAAAACAGCGGCCATGCGAGCGGTATAGCCCTTCGGATCGCTACCCTTGAAATAATCAATGGTATCTTCATCCACACGTAACGCCACAACAGGCTTCTTCGCGGGTGTCTTGATCTCAGTCGTCGCCCAAAAGTCCGCATCCAGCTCGGGAATGTCGCTGTAGTTGATGTCGTCCTCGCGGATCGCGTCAAAGCGGGCACGCTCTTCTGCGCTCATTTTGGGCGGGTTCTTTGGATCGAGTGTATGTTTAACGGTCGCCATAAGTATTCCTTTCCCGTCTGTTGGCCTTACGAGCCGATATAAGCCGCATGCTGCGCCCTTCGTCCCGTTCTGTGGTCACAACCACCAAGATGCCGTCTAAAGTTTGGCCTAGTGTCACGAGACGTTCCTCGCCGTAGTCGAACCGATCATCTACGGCAGTGATGCGATCTGGATCAATGAACACGCCCGATGCGATTTCAAACCGAACGCCATGTTTCTCAAAGTTGCTCTGCGCCTTGTCAGCGTCCCATTCAAATTTCATCTTCAGCCTCAAGAATATAGCGTAATACAAAAAGTAATACAAGTCATTTGGTTCATATTCCTAGTGCTTCTCTATGATGCGCGGAACAAAGTCTAACCCCTGTATCATTTGGCTGGTTTATTCGCTTAGGGCCTGCGCGGTCATACCGTTAGCGCGCAAACAAGCTTCACTTTGAGGTTTGTCGCAACCTTGCCGGGCAGGCGATCTAACGTTTCGCCACAGCGCTCCAGCCGGCCGCGAGCGCTTCTCCTTCATCGCAAAACCAGCGCTCGCCCTGAGTGACATCAATCTTGGTGTTGCCGTAATTTGGTGACCACGGTGTGTGATAAATCTTCCGTTTGGCTTTGCCCGCACCGATATTTCCTTTGATTGGGCACTTTCCATCGGGGGCTTGCGCCAGCGCACGGTTCCATTTGTCGTTCCGGTAGTCCCAGGGTGTTTGGCTCGCTTCTTGCCAAACACCGACGCCGCGGGCTCGCACAACTTCGTCCAAGGCAACATAGTCAGAACTGTATTCGATGAATGCCCAGGCCAGACCTTCGTTGATCAAAACCGTACCGATGTCTTGTCCGTCCACTGCGCAGCGCGAAACAATCCAGCCGTAGGGGTCGCGGTCCAGCGCCTCGCAAGACACCTCTTTTTCATGAATCAGTTCGGATAACCGCTTGGATGCCGCAGATCCACAACGCCACGCACCCTGCCCCGCGCGCTTGCAGGATTGGCTTTTCTCCGGGGCATCGACGCCGTGCAACCGAATCAACATTGGCTCAATTTCCAATGTATCGCCGTCAAAGACGCTAATCTCACCTTGGATTGTCATTGATTGAAGGTCCGCGAGTACGGACGACCCCCCGAAAATCAGCACATGCAAAACAGCGGGGCCCAACCAGCCCGTGCACTTCCGACCAGCCGCCGCCAAAGATGCGCGCATCGCGGCTTTCATGCGCAACAACCCAACAAAAGACCTTCTGACTTGAAGGAAAACTCCGTTTCCTTGCCAATCACGACGTGGTCGTGGATGGTCACGTCAAGCGCTTCGCATGCGCTTGCCACGTTCTCGGTCATGTCAACGTCCTGCCGACTGGGAGATGGGTCGCCAGAGGGATGGTTGT
>NZ_JBDWVM010000413.1:0-5101 GCF_039984035.1 Planktotalea sp.
CAACATAGGCGACGTGATCGGTGATGGTGGTTGTGACGCGTGACATTCTGAGGCTCCCTAACAGTTGCTAGGCAGCTAGCCTCAAGCGCGCTGAAAAGAAAAGCGGAACGTCAGGGCACAATGCGTTCAACAGCGCGCATCATGCCAAGCGATTTGTCATAGACGAGCGTTAGGATACGGCGACCACCGGCTTTGCTCGCGATGTGTGGAACGCTGCGCACGGCGCCTGCGGCCATTGCACTTGCGATAAATCCTCTACGGGTCAGCTTCATGATCTCCCCTCCTTGGCGACACTCGCTAATTGCGAATGATTCTCATGTAAGCATGTTCCGCGCATTTTCAACCTTGCCCCCTCATCGCGCAGGCACTACCCCTTTCGCCATGACACATCCACGCTACACCGCTCTCGCCCAAACGCTTCCTGCTTCGGTCCCTTTTGTCGGCCCTGAAGCACAAGAACGCAGCCGCGGCGCGCCCTTTGATGCGCGTCTTGGCGCGAATGAGAATGGTTTTGGCCCTGCGCCAAAAGTGCTGGAGGCGATTAAGGCCCATGCCCATGAGGCGTGGATGTATGGCGAACCCGAAAGCCATGATTTACGCAGTGCTTTGGCCGTGCATCATGGAATTGGCATTGAAAACATCGTTATCGGTGAAGGCATCGACGGGTTGCTGAACTATATTGTGCGCTTGATCATAGGCGATGGCGACGCTGTGGTGACATCTGATGGCGCTTATCCGACCTTCAATTATCATGTGGCAGGCTTTGGCGGTGCGCTGCACAAAATTCCTTACAAAGGCGATTATGAAGACCCAGAGGCGCTGCTCGCCAAAGCGCATGAGGTCGGCGCAAAGCTGGTCTATCTGTCCAATCCCGACAACCCGATGGGCACGACCCTTGCACCTTCTTTGATCGAGAACATGGCTGATAATTTGCCCGAGGGATGTTTGCTGGTCCTGGATGAGGCCTACATCGAATTCGCAGAACCCGATGCGGTGCCAAACCTACCGATTGAGCATATAGGCGTGATCCGCATGCGCACATTTTCCAAAGGGTATGGATTGGCTGGCATGCGCGTTGGCTATGCGATGGGCGCGGCGGCATTGATCCGGTCCTTTGAGAAGATCCGCAATCATTTTGGCATGAACCGCTTGGCGCAAATCGCGGCACTTGCTGCGCTCGGCGATCAGGCTGGTTTGCAAGACATTCAAAACAAGGTTGCTGCATCCAAGGTGCAGATTACAGAAATAGCTGAGGCAAATGGCCTAACCTGCGTTCCATCTTCTACCAATTTCGTGACAATCGATTGTGGAAAAGACGGTGATTTCGCGCGCCGCGTTTTGGGTGATTTGATCGCGCAAGGCGTGTTTGTGCGTATGCCCTTTGTCGCCCCGCAAGATCGCTGTATTCGCGTCAGCTGCGGCCCAGACGCTGAAATCGCACGCTTTGCCGAGGCCCTGCCAAAGGCGCTTGTTCAAGCAAGCAAAGGCTAGTCGCTGCAAAAACTTTTAGGAAATTGGTCAAATTGCGGTAGCTTGAGTGCACAACTGTGTTGTGTCCACGAAAGGAGCCGCTTTGGACAACTATCCTGGAAGAGTTGAAAACTACACCAATACCTGCCTCGTCATGGGCTTGATCAATCTCATGTGGATCATGGTCGTGCTCTGGGCATGGAAAGGATTTATCGCTGCGTTGTTACTTGCGGCTGCGGTGCATCGCTGGATCAGCTGGCTCGAATACCGACGCGCACGCGCGCGCGATTAAATCTTGCCAGCCAGTACTTTGGCGACGCCATCAAGAGCGCCTGCGCCATAAGGAATATCCAGCGCGTCAAAGCCCGCCTGTATCGTGCCGAGCGTGCCCATCACCATATGCGCATTGACGTGGCCCATATGGCCAATGCGAAAGAACCCGTCGCCTTTGGGATCATCAGGTTCGGACATACCAAGACCAACGCCCAAGGTGACCCCTGCCTCGCTTTCGCACCAGCGCCGCAATGCTGTGCCTTTTGGTCCGCCAAGTCTGAGCGCGGTCACCGCATGTGAGCGGTGTGTCGGCTCGTTAACGTTCATGGTCAAAGCGCCGCCTTCGCCCCATGCCGAACACGCAGCCCATACGGCATTAGCCAGCGTTTCATGGCGCGCCCACACGGCCTCAAGCCCTTCTTCGTGGATCATATCCAGTGCAACGCGCAGCCCATAAAGCACATGGGTGGGTGCTGTTCCGCCAAAGTATTCCGACAAGATCGTCCCGCTGGAACGGTGGGTCCAATCCCAATACCGGCTCACACGTTTCATCTTTTGGCGCGCGGCCTTGGCGCGGTCATTGAAGAACACGAATCCAAGTCCGGGCGTGACCATCAACCCTTTTTGACTGGCGGCCACCATGACATCGACGCCCCAAGCGTCCATCTCGAAACGATCACAACCAAGAGAAGCAATGCAATCCGCCATCAACAGCGCCGGATGCCCCGCCGCATCGAGCGCCGCGCGCACGCCAGCGATATCGCTTTTGATCGACGTCGATGTGTCGACATGCACGGCCAAAACCGCCTTGATCTTGTGCTCCGTATCAGCGCGCAGCGCAGCCTCAATCGCCTCAAGGTCCATTGGGGTTTTCATCCCGAAATCCAACGTTTTGACCTCTGCGCCCAAACCAGTCGCCATATCGCCCCAGCCATAACAGAATCGTCCCGTTGAAGGCACGAGGACAAGATCATCCTCTGCGATGACATTGCTGAGCGCAGCTTCCCATGCCGCATGTCCATTGCCGATATAAATCGCCACATGGTGCTCGGTGCGTGCAATACGGCGCAAATCGGCAGTAATCGCAGGCATCATTTCCGTGAGCTCGCCCTCATAAATATTCGGCGAGGCACGATGCATCGCGCGTAAAACCGCGTCAGGCACAACCGAGGGGCCAGGAATTGCAAGATAGGTACGGCCGTTTGCGAGGGACATCGTTAAAAACTCCATTGTCGTTACGCGGACACTAATCTCTTCGCGCGCGCCGTCAACGGGGGCAAACCTTGCACCATCGCGCGCCAAGGTCTACATCCCGCTGAAGGGCCCCATTGGCAGGATCAAAAGATGTTAAAAAACCTTGGTAAACGATTGAGCGATTGGGAACGCAATTGGCGCTATTCCTTTGGCAATGACATCACTGATCCCGTGGAGCGCCGCAAATCTGTGTGGCATTTCAATCTGTTCGACCATAATTTCTTGCGCATCTATTGGACAAATTTCTTTCCGGTCAGCGAAGGTGTGTGGCGATCAAACCAACCCACGCATAAGCGGTTCATGAAATATCGCGACATGGGGATCAAATCGGTGATCAACCTGCGCGGAACGGACCCGCGTGCACATTATTTATTCGAAGAAGAAAGCTGCCGCATTCTTGGGCTGAAATTGCACAACACCCGCCTTTGGGCGCGCACGGCTGCGGATCGCGAAAATATTGTCGCTGTAATAGACCTGATGCGCACTGTTGAGCGCCCTTACATGTTCCATTGCAAATCTGGCGCCGATCGCGCGGGATTCTGCGCTGCGATGTATCAGATGATCTTTGACGATGTGCCTGTGCAAAAAGCGCGCGAGCAACTGTCGATCAAATTCATCCACCTCAAATGGTCCAAAACAGGCGTGCAGGACTATATCCTAGACGTCTTTGAAGCCCGCCAAGCCAAAAGCGATATTGATTTCGAGACGTGGATTCGCACGGAATACGACAACGACAAAATCCAAGAAGGCTTTGACAGCAAAACGCCAGCCGCGCAGATTGCCTGATATGGCCACTCCTGATCATTCCAGCCGCACGCTCCTGAAATGGCTTTGGCGCAGCTACCTAAGCCGCCATCTCTGGATGCTCCTGCTCGCCACCTTCTTTATGGCGCTTGAAGGATCGATGCTGGGCCTGCTCAGCTGGATGATGAAGCCCATGTTTGATCTGGTGTTCCTTGCGGGGGATCAATCAGCGCTATGGTGGGTTGGTCTCGTGATCTTGGGTATTTTCCTTGTGCGTGCGGGGGCGTCAGTCATTCAAAAGGTGATCCTGACGCGTATTTCCCAACAATCAGAGGCGGATATGCGCGGCGATCTTTTGAGCCATCTGATGCGCCTCGATGTGAGCTTTCATCAGGTCAATGCGCCCGGCACGTTGATGCAACGCGTCATCGGTGACGTGTCTGCCGTCAGCCAAGTCTGGAATGCGATTATCACGGGCGCGGGTCGCGATTTGGTGGCTGTTGTTGTGCTCTTCGGCGTCGCGATGAGCGTCGACTGGCGTTGGACCGCTGTTGCTTTGGTCGGTGTGCCGCTCTTGGTTCTCCCGTCCCTCGTGGCGCAGCGTTTTGTGCGCCGTCATTCACGTACGGCGCATCAGGTTGCCGCCCGCCAATCTGGTCGTCTTGATGAAGTGTTCCACGGTATCGTCCCTGTAAAACTCAACCGTCTAGAAGACTACCAAGCACGCCACTATGCCAAGCTCAACGCTGAGCGCGTAGAGGTCGAAGTGACCACGTCCCTCGGCAAAGCCGCCATTCCAGGCCTCATCGATGCCATGTCAGGTGTCGGTTTCCTTGGGGTTCTGATTTACGGCGGCGGCGAGATTATTTCCGGCGAAAAGACCGTCGGTGAATTCATGGCGTTTTTCACAGCGCTTGGCTTTGCTTTTGAACCGCTGCGCCGCCTTGGCACGATCACTGGTGTATGGGAAGCGGCGGCCGCTGGCATTGAACGTGTTATGGAATTGCTCGCACTAGAGCCGGTTCATAAAAGCCCCGCGCACCCCGTCCCTGCACCAGTTGGCACGCCTGAGATCACGCTCGACGCGGTTGAACTCAGCTACGGCGATGCAGATGTCCTGCGTAAAACCAGCTTTGTCGCGCCTGCGGGTAAAACCACCGCGCTTGTTGGCCCTTCTGGCGCTGGTAAATCCACGATCTTCAATGTGCTGACGCGCCTGACTGATCCGCAAAAAGGCCAAGCCCTCATCGGCGGTGTTCCCGTCACAGACATGGCCCTTGCTGACCTGCGCGATATGTTTTCTGTGGTGTCACAAGATGCGCTGCTCTTTGATGAAAGCTTGCGCGAAAACATCTTGCTT
>NZ_JBDWVM010000414.1:0-4728 GCF_039984035.1 Planktotalea sp.
CATGGCTTGCTTGAGCATGCCGCCTTTGCCCATTTTGCCCATCTTCTTCATCATGTCGCCCATCTGGCGCTGCATTTTGAGAAGCTTGTTCAAATCAGACACTTCCATGCCCGCACCCTTGGCAATCCGCTTCTTGCGCGAGGCTTGCAGGATCTGCGGGTTGGCGCGCTCACGCTTGGTCATGGATTGAATGAGGGCGATTTGCTGTTTCAGTACGCGGTCATCAATGCCTGCGCCTTCCATCTGCTTGGCCATCTTGCCCATGCCCGGCATCATTCCCATGATACCTTCCATGCCGCCCATTTTCATCATCTGCTCAAGCTGGCTCTTGAGGTCGTTCATGTTGAACTGACCCTTGGCAAAGCGCTTCATCATGCGCTCGGCTTGTTCGGCCTCGATGGTTTCTTGCGCCTTCTCAACCAGCGCAACGATATCGCCCATGCCGAGAATACGGCCCGCGATGCGCTCAGGCTCGAACGTTTCCAGCGCGTCCATCTTTTCGCCAAGACCGACAAACTTGATCGGCTTGCCCGTGACCGCGCGCATCGAGAGCGCCGCGCCGCCGCGGCCATCACCATCCATACGTGTCAGGACAACACCGGAAATGCCGATCTTGCCGTCAAATTCTTCCGCGACTTCAACCGCGACCTGACCCGTCAGACCATCAACAACCAGAAGCGTCTCGCGCGGGTTCACCGCGTCGCGCACATCTTCGACCTCTTTCATCAAGGTCTCGTCGATCTGCAAACGACCCGCCGTATCGAGCATGTAAACGTCATAGCCACCAAGCGTCGCTTGCTGCTTGGCGCGTTTCGCAATTTGCACAGCAGATTCGCCAGCCACGATAGGCAGGGTATCAACGCCGATTTGCGTGCCGAGGATCGCGAGCTGCTGTTGCGCCGCTGGACGGTAGATATCGAGCGAGGCCATCAAAACGCGTTTGCCGTTTTTCTCAGCAAGGCGCTTGGCCAACTTACCCGTCGTCGTCGTCTTACCAGAGCCCTGCAAACCAACCATAAGGATCGGCGCTGGGGCGTTGTCGATCTTCAACTCGCCCGGCTCTCCCTCGCCGCGCAGAACATGCTGCAGCTCGTCATGAACGATCTTAACAACCTGTTGGCCGGGGGTGATGGATTTGGTAACCGCTTGGCCTGTGGCCTTTTCTTGCACTGCCTTTACGAAATCACGCGCAACAGGCAGCGACACATCCGCTTCAAGCAAGGCAACACGCACTTCACGGAGCGCCGTTTTAACGTCGTCCTCGGACAATGCGCCTTGCTTGGTCAGGCGATCAAAGACGCCAGAGAGACGGTCGGATAGATTTTCAAACATGCCTATTGGCCCTTCAGTCTGCTACAAGTTGGACCATATGTAAGGTGGCCCGGCGAATGTTCCAAACGAGTATCGCACCAGTGGGCGCAACGCGCTGACTGATGGCGATCCCCGCATAATCGAGGACCGGAAGATTTATAGCTTCCGGATATGCTTCCGCGTTTAGGTGTTTGACCCTTTAGAGTCAACAGCAGCGGCGTCTTTCAGCCATGCATTGATTGCATCGGTGATGCGCTGCGGGCCTTTCCCATCCGTCAAATAGCCCGTCACAGGGTGCTCGCCCGCGCTCATGCCTTTTTTGAAGATCAGAACGGATCGTTTGGTCTCACTGCCCTCTGTCACGGCATGGCTCAATTCATTCAACGGATGCACCACTTCGCTGTAACCCTGAAGGCTACGTTTGCGGAACGTCAAGGTGTTCTGCGGGCGGTTAAAAATTAGCTGCACGCGGCGCACGAAGGCGAATATGAAAAGGCCGACGAAGACAGTGGAAAACAGAAGGACAAGGGCGGCGACAAGCTCACCAGAGGACAACGCACCCAGCGAACCGGCGACAGCGCCTATGAAGAAGAACGCCAAAAGGCCCGCAACCAAGATGGGCCGATCTTCGACAATCAAAATATCTTGGGTGTTGCGCGTGACCTTCATGTCCCCAAAATTACGCGAAAGCGCCCGCATCTCAAGGAAAGATGCAGGTGCGTTTCAAATTATGCGTAATCCGCGATGCTGTCTTTGGTCACGAACTCAACATCCGTGATGCCAATAAACGCGAGCACATGACGCAAGTATCCGCTCGCGAAATCGATGTCTGACCCGATCACTGTTCCGCCAGAGGCAAAGGCGATGATCGCTTTTTTCCCAGTCAGCAAACCAACAGGACCGTTTTCGCCGTAAGCGAAAGTTTCCTTCGGGCGTGCGATCAAATCGATCCATGCCTTCAGGCTCGCTGGGATAGAAAAGTTGTAGATTGGAACGCTCATAACCACCGTATCAGCGGCGTGCAGTTCTTCGATCAATTGATCGGATAGCGCCAGCGTTTCTTGCTCTGCCCCATTGCGTTCATCAGCAGGAACAAGGCGCGCTTGTGCCCATGCGTCGTCGATCTGTGGGAGCGCAACACCTGCAAGATCACGCACAGTGACGACGGCATCGGGGTGTTTGGCGATGATCTTATCTGCAAAATCGCGGCTTTTTGAGCTGCTCGCGTTTACGGAGCTGTCAATTCGTAGGATGTTCTGGGTCATATGCCTGAGGCCTTATATAAAATCTGTTGTGCTCCTTAATTTGTGCATTGCAAAAATAAACACTATTGGGGAAAATCGCGCATGATACGTGGATTTACGCACAGATAATTGGACGGAAGAGACAATGGACAATTGGGACGAAGTTCGAACCGCTTTTCAGGTTGCTAAAATGGGAACTGTCAGCGGTGCGGCCGATGTGCTTGGCGTGCACCACGCCACTGTTATTCGCCACATCGATGCGCTTGAAAACCGTCTGGGCGTGAAGCTGTTTCAGCGCCACCCACGCGGATATACCGCAACCGAAGCGGGCGAAGACCTGTGCCGCGTTGCTCAGGCAACGGACGAGCAGTTCAGCCAGCTCGCAGGGCGTGTCAAAGGGCAGGGCGACAAAGTCTCTGGTGAATTGGTCGTCACCTCGCTCAACAGCCTCGCGCCGCTCATGTCCCCGACCTTGGCCGCGTTTCAAGAACGATATCCTGACATTACAGTGCGCTACCTAACGGGCGAGCGTCTGTTCAGACTGGAATATGGCGAGGCGCATGTCGCCTTGCGGGTCGGATCCGCGCCTGAACAACCAGACAATGTTGTGCAGGAATTGACCCAACAAAAGGTCGCGATGTACGCCTCGCGCGATTACGTTGACCAGCACGGTAAACCACAAGGGCCTGAGGATTATCCAAAACATCGCTTCGTGGCTCATGATCAAGAGAACAGCCGCGCGCCCTTCTTTAAATGGCTAGCAGCAAATGTCCCTCGTGAAAAAGTGACGTTTCGCGCCACGGACAACCGCGCGATGGAGCTCGCTATTCTCGCAGACGCGGGCATTGGGTTTCTGCCCCAAAACTCGGCCTCAAAGAACGATGCTTTGGTCCAACTCGCGCCACCCCTTGATGATTGGAGCATTCCAATGTGGCTGGTGACCCACGTCGATTTGCATCGCACGGTCAAGGTGCAGGCCTTCCTGAAATTCGTAAAAGAACAGGCAAAAGGTTGGGCACTCGCTTGAGCGACGCACGGCGCGGCCATGCGGCTATGTTGCTCTTTTCCATGCTGGTGGCGGGGTCCTTTTCTTTGGGATCGATCGCCGCGCCAAGTGTTGATCCAGAGCTTGTAACAGTCCTCAGATTTGCCATCGCAGCTGGTATCCTCGGCGGTCTATGCGCGCTGCGTGGAGAGCTGAAAGTCGGCAGTTTCACCGCAGTTTGGCGCTATCTTCTCCTTGGTGCAGTGTTTGCGACCTATTTCGTTCTGATGTTTGAGGGGCTCAAAACCGCGCCCCCTGTTTCGGCGGCTGCGGTGTTCACGCTTACGCCTGTTGTAACCGCCTTTGCGAGCTTCATCATACTGCGTCAGATCACGACATGGCGTATTGCGTTTGGGCTAACGGTTGGCGCAATCGGCGCGCTTTGGGTTATCTTTCGCGCAGATTGGCAGGCGTTTTTAGGATTCCACATCGGCACGGGCGAAATGATCTATTTCTGGGGCTGTGTGTGCCATGCCATCTACATTCCCTTGGTCCGCTTGCTAAACCGCGGCGAGAGTGCGCTGCTCTTCTCCTTTGGCACCACGTGTGGCGGCACGCTTGTTTTGTTGGTCTGGAGCATGAATAGCATCGTTTCGACCAATTACGCGGAGCTACCGATTATTGTTTGGATCACGATCCTTTATGTGGCCGTCTTTGCCACGGCCGCCACGTTCGTGCTCACGCAGTTTGCCTCGCTCCGCCTGCCGGGCGCAAAAGTCATGGCCTATACCTACCTAATCCCGTCTTGGGTCATTCTTTGGGAAATCGCCTTGGGCAATGGCGCACCAAAGGGATTGATTTTGGTCGGCGTGATGTTGACTGTTCTAGCCTTGGGCATTTTGTTGAAACATGAAGAAACAGGAGGGCGCGATGGCCGATTATCAAACGCTTATTGATACAGAAACTTGGGCGTTCATTGAACGCACAAACGCGTGCTATCCCCCTGATACTGCGACCTACGGTGTCGACGATCAACGCCGCATCTATGACGAAATGTGCGCGACCTTCCACGCAGACCGACCTGATGGCGTGACAAGCCAAGACCGTGACTACGGCGGTATCCCGTGTCGCCACTATAGCGCTGGCGGCAGTGACGTGATGGTCATGTATTTCCATGGCGGCGGTTTC
>NZ_JBDWVM010000415.1:0-4988 GCF_039984035.1 Planktotalea sp.
AAGAAATTCCGCGTAAAGGCGGACCTGCGATTACCAAGTCGGATATTTTGGTGATCAACAAAACCGATCTCGCGCCTCATGTTGGGGCTTCTCTTGAGGTGATGGATCGCGACGCGAACAAGATGCGCGGCGCGCGCCCCTTTGTCTTTGCTTCGCTGCGAAAGCGCGAAGGCGTCGCGCAGATCGTATCATTGCTGGCCGACATCGGCGGTTTTGATTTAGGTGACGATAAGCAGATCTAATCGCTCTGGGTTGTACTTTGATAAAAGCCGGAGAGTTTGCTTAACATTTACCTGCCCCATGGTAATGTTTCTTTCGAATCTTATCATTGGACTGGCGGTCGCACGCATCAGGCCTTTCATCTAAGGAGCATTGATGCCTGTCTTTCTGCATGGCCTTTCCACGGCATTGCCATCCCATTGCCTGACACAAACGGAAGTTCGCGAACGTGCCGCGATCATATTCGGCGGCAAATATCCGCAGTTTGATCGTCTTTCCAAGAGCTTTGCGACCGCTGGGATTGATCGTCGTTATTCGGTCGTCCCAATCGATTGGTTTTCCGATGAACACGGCTGGGTGGATCGCAATGTCGCCTTTATCGAAGGTGCCAAAGCGATGTTTCTGGACGCTGCGCAAGCTGCTTTGAAAGATGCTGGCTGGGACAGTGCAGACGTTGATTGCGTCGTTACCGTATCCTCGACTGGCATCGCTACCCCGACGCTCGAAGCGCAGGTTTTCTCGGACATGGGGTTTCGCGATGACATCATGCGCGTGCCCTTGTTTGGACTGGGGTGCGCAGGCGGTGTCACCGGACTTTCCGTCGCGCGTTCGCTTGCAAACGGCCAAGCGGGCGCCAAGGTTTTGCTTGTCGTCATTGAAACGTGTTCGCTGTCTTTCCGCGCGGATCGTCTGCAAAAAGCGGACATCATTGCGACGGCCCTTTTCGGGGATGGATCTGCAGCCGCCTGTTTGTCATCGCAAAAGCCAGAGGGGCGCGATGCGATTTCCTTAGGGCAAGGCTTTCAAAAAATGTGGCCTGATACCTTAGAAATCATGGGCTGGGACGTGGACGAAGCTGGGTTTGGCGTGGTCTTTGATCGCTCGATTCCAAAGTTTGTAACCGATGAGTTCGCGACCGCTACGCAAAGCGCATTGACCGCGAGCGCGTTAAGCCATGAACAGATTGATCGATACGTCTGTCATCCCGGTGGTGCCAAGGTCGTCGAAGCGATTGAAGGTGCGATGCATCTTGAGCAAGGGAGCCTTGATGCAGAACGCGAAACGTTGCGCGAAGCCGGAAACATGTCTGCGCCAACTGTGCTGTTTGTTCTGAAAAAGGTGCTTGAGGCAGGTCACACGGGGCAGATGATGACTTGTGCGCTCGGGCCAGGGTTCACCGCATCTTACCTTCCGGTTCATGTCACAGCAAAGGCGGCGTAATGGAAACGGCAACACTCCTATTCTTGGGATTTATCGTCCTACAACGCCTGAGCGAGTTGTTCATTGCTAAGCGCAACACTGCCGCGCTTCTTGCGAAAGGTGCGTACGAAGTCGGCGCAGAACATTATCCGGTTATGGTCGGAATGCATTCGCTTTGGATCGCGTGCCTGTTGTTCCTTGGCTATGACGAAAGTGTCGCCTACGGCTGGCTCGCGATATTTGCCGTGCTACAGGTGTTCCGCGTTTGGATTTTGGGCACGCTGGGCGCGCGCTGGACAACGCGGGTGATCATCCTGCCAGAACCGCTGGTGGTCGCCGGACCGTTCAAATATGTCCGCCATCCAAACTATATGCTCGTCGTTGCAGAGATAATTGTCGCACCCATGGTCTTAGGGCTGACTTGGGTGGCGCTTGTCTTTACGGTGCTGAATGCGGCGATGCTCTATGTGCGCATCGGGGTCGAAGAAAAGGCGCTGTCGGCATTGCGCTAAGGGTGATCAATGGCACTGGGAATTGGATTTGGCGCAGAGCGAATAGGCCTTGCGGCGATCCGTTGGCCGAAGTTGGCCGCTCTGGCGCTATTGCTTGTTCTGGCGGCGATCGGCTTGAGCCTGCCAAAGCTTCAATTCGACGATGACATTCACAGGGTCTTTTTGACGGATAGTGCTGTTTCAAAAGCGCAGGTCGCGTATCGCGCAGCGCAAGACCCGCCCCAAAGTACAATTCTGGCATATGTCACTTCTGAACGCGCTTTTGGTGCGCGTGATCTTGCGCGATTGCGTGATCTGACCCTTGATCTTGAGTTTCTTGAGGGCGTGCTTGGTGTCGCTTCGCCCTTCGCGCTGCGATTTCCCCCTGATGAAGGGGCTGCGAATGGGCGCGCTGTGTTCGGTCCTGAGGTTACAAATACTTACGTCGATGATCTCGAGAGATTTCGTGCATTGGACACAGGGTTGCCGAGCTTTGTGAACTCGAAGCACACTGCACTGCTCATCGCGATCAGTGTGGGTATTGAGCAAACGAATGTCGCCGAACTGGCGAGCCAAATCCAAGATGAATTTGATGTGGCTTTGCCAACGGGCTTGCGTGTTCAGCTCACTGGCGAAGACCTGATCAGCCATGAAATCGTGACGGGATTGAAGGACGATCTCATTGCACTCAATCTCTGGGGCAGCCTTTTGGTTGGCTTCATTGCGCTCGTCTTGCTGCGCGATTTTCGCATGGTCGCGCTTTCGGTTGTGCCCGCGCTATGCGGCGCCGCATCTGTGTTGGCCTTGTCAGTCTGGCTCGGAACGCCGATCAACGTGTTGAGCAATGTTATTCCAATTTTACTGCTCATATTGGGGGTGGCGGACGGCGTGCATCTGGCTGGCCATTTAAAGAGCACAGGCGACACCCCTGCACAAACGGTGACGCGTATTGGTCCAGCATGTGCATTGACCGCGATCACGACAGCGCTGGCCTTCGGGAGCATTATGATCACGAAAAACGAGCAATTGTTCGAATTCGCATTGCTGGGCGCTTTGGGAACAATTTTGGCGTTTGTCATCGGAATTTTGACCTTCGCTTTGCTGGCGCAGATCATCGCGCCAAGGCAGGGACAAGCGGCGCTATTTGCAGGTGTCGCGGCGCATCGATTGACCACCTTCGGAGCCACGCGCGCCAGAGCGGTTTTGCTCGTGTGCTTGGTTTTGTTCGGGTTTTGCGCCTTTGGGTTTCAGCAGACCAAAGCCTGGTTTCCGCTCTATCAAAACCTGCCTACAGGCAGCGCAACAGTGCAGGTGAATGACGCGATTACCGAGGATTTTGGCGGCGTGTTTCAGATGATTATTGATGTGGTAGGTCCATGGGATGAACTGGTCGCGCTGACGGACGATCTGCGCGTGATCGCGGGGCCAGAGGCGGTGCTCTCAGAAGTGGCCGTTGCCCGTTGGCTTGGGGTGGATGGGCCACCCAGTTCTGATGATTTGAGCGCGGTTCCAAGCAACATTGTGCAGCAATTGCGCCCGTCAGAAACGGTGCGCCGCATATTTGTGTCCGTGCCAGAACCTATGCGTAATGAGGCGGCGCTTGCCCAGCTCGATCAGCTTTTTGAAAGCGCGGAGACGCATGGCGCGCAACGTATTTTTGGCCTGCCGACTGTCATGCGGCAAGAAGCGGTTGTTCTGATCTCTCAGCTTTCGCGCAGTTTGGTGTTAGCCTCGATCGGGGCAACTTTGATTGTGGCGCTTGCTTTTGGATCGCTGCGATTGTTCCCCTTGCTGCTTTTGCCCAACCTTTTGCCTTTGATGGTGACGGGGGCGTCCTTGCATATTTGGGCCGCAGGGCAGTTGTCGCCAACAGCCGTTCTGGCGTTAACCATCGCCTTTGGAATTGCGATTGATGATAGCGTGCATTTCCTGAACCGCTTCTTCGAGGCGCGCAAGGTCGGGGCAAGCAAAGAGCAGGCCGTGCGCGCCGCGTCTGGGTCTGCGGGGCATGTCATGGTGTTGACGACTGTTTTGCTGACGTTTGGCCTTGCCGTGACGCAGATCAGCGGGTTTTTCCCGATCCGTCTGTTCGGGGGCATGATGATCATTACGCTTTGGGCCGCGCTTGTGTTTGATTTGCTTTTGTTGCCTGCTTTGCTGGGAGGGAAGGAACGTGAAAATGCGTAGAGTTTTGATTGCATCCTTGCTGCTTTCGGGCGGCGCAGTCGTGGCGGAGCCTTTGGCGCATATGCAAGGCGCGTGGCGCGGATCAGGTTTCGCCCGCGAAACCCCGAGCGGCCCGAAAGAAGCTGTGCGGTGCCGGATCAACAATGCCTTTGCGGATGGTACATTGGTGGTGAAAGGGCAATGTGTGGTGCCCGGTCGCAAGATTGCCTTGTCTGGAGAAATGAAGGGGAAGAGCGGCTCCGATACTTTGACTGGCTTTTGGTTCAACCCTGATGGTTTGGGCAGTACACGTATTTCTGGGGTTCAAAGGGACGATCTAGTGGCCTTTACGTTCAGCGCGAAGGACCCGAAGACAGGTGAACTTGTGTCGCAGAATGTGGAATGGCGCGTTGAGGCAGAGAGCTTGCGGTTGCGTTCGACAGATCGGGCTGATCCGAGCGTTTTGATGTCGGATGTGTCCTTTACCCGCTAATGAAAATCGCGACTTGGGAAGAGCCGTTTGGCTTGATCCCTTGGATGCATGGCGCGGGATGGCTGATGGCGCGGGCGCGGCGCATCATCGGCCTCGGCGCGGGTAATGCCCACCTCCTCATCGAGCGGATGACCCAGATCGCGAAGTCGATGCGAGAGGTCTTCCACATGCTGCGCGATCACATGTACAACGATGCCTTCGCGTTGCAGAAAGCCCGTTATTCGTAGCAAACGACCACCCATGACTTCGCGGCGATATTTCTCATATAGCTTGGGCCAAACGACAACATTGCTGACCCCTGTTTCATCCTCAAGCGTCAGAAAAATAACGCCAGATGCAGTGCCAGGGCGTTGGCGGGTGATGACTAAACCGCAGACGCTGATCTTATGGAGCGGCGCATCGGGGAGCTTGTCGTGGGG
>NZ_JBDWVM010000416.1:0-13744 GCF_039984035.1 Planktotalea sp.
CTCAAAGACGCACCAAGCCCGAACCATCGTTTTACGCTTCAGCACTGCCAATTGGCGGATGCCGCGCAGTTCCGACGCATGAAAGAGCTGGATATGTGCGTGAACCTCTTTGCGAACCATCACTATTATTGGGGCGATGAGCACTATCGCCTTACGGTTGGTCCAGAACGCGCGCTGCGCATGAATGCCTGCCGCACGGCGCTGGAAACGGGCGTTCCGATGGCAATCCATTCGGACGCCCCTGTTACGCCGCTTGGCCCATTTTTCACCGCGTGGAGCGCTGTGAACCGCATCACGGCATCAGGGCGCACGCAAGGTGAATATGAAAAGATAGACGTGGATGCAGCCCTTTATGCCATCACCATCGGCGCGGCTTATACGCTGCATATGGACGACGAAATCGGCTCAATCGAAGTCGGCAAAAAGGCGGATTTCGCCGTACTCGAAGATGATCCAACCGAGATCGGTGCAGATAAACTCAAGGACGTGCGCGTCTGGGGCACCGTCCAAGGGGGGCGCATTTTCGCGGCGGCTGACCTGTGACATCCCCTCTTCCGGTTACAATCATCGGCGGGTACTTGGGCGCTGGCAAAACGACCCTCGTGAACCATCTGCTCAGAAACGCCAATGGCGTTAGGCTCGCGGTTTTGGTCAATGAATTTGGCGAACTCGCCATTGATGAAGACCTGATCGAAGCAGAAGACGACGACATCATTTCCATCGCCGGCGGCTGCGTCTGCTGCTCTTTTGGCAGTGACCTCACGGGCGCGCTGATGGACATGGCAAAGATGACGCCGCCGCCCGATCATCTGCTGATCGAAGCGTCAGGGGTTGCTATTCCCAGCGCGATAGCTGGCACAGTTTCGCTGCTGGATGACTATCGCATGGACGGCATTATCATTCTCGCCGATGCAGAAACCATAGAGCAAAGCGCGCGCGACAAATACATGGGCGATACAGTGCTGCGCCAATTGGCGGATGCCAATATCGTCGTTCTGAACAAAACCGATTTAGTCGCCGATGCGAAGCTGACGCAAACTGAAAACTGGCTGGATGCGCAAAATCGGGGCGTTGGCCTTGTGCGAGCCATCCACGGCGCGGTCCCTTCTGAAATTTTGCTGGATAGCTATTTGGCGCAAACGACCCAATCGCGCCCGCACCACGAAGCCACCAATCTAGAAATGATGACCCTCCAGACAAAGCATCCTCGTGATATCGATGCCTTTGCTGAAAGCCTCGCGAGCGAGCAAGCGGGTTTGATCAGGGCGAAAGGGTTTGCCCCTTCAGTGAGCGGTGACGTCAAGTTGATACAGGTCGTCGGTAACCGCTGGAATGTCACCGATGCGCCAGATGACAAAGCCCTTGGCATCGTATGCCTCGGGTTCAAAGGGGCGATTTCAAAGACCTATTTGAAATCAATCGAAGACGAGAACGCCGAAGCGGGGATTTGAACCCAGCGCCCTGAATGTTGGGCGCTAACACTTCAGGCTCGACAAATCCTAAGCCACATGTACAAACCCTATCCGAGACCCCCGACATTCTAGGATACGAGCTATGAGTAAAATGCAGCCAGAAGACCTCCGTTCCCGTAAGTGGTTTAACAATCCAGAGAACAGGGAAATGACGGCGCTCTATCTCGAACGCTATTTGAATTACGGCCTGACGCGTGAAGAGCTACAGTCCAACAAGCCAATCATCGCGATTGCGCAAACCGGTAGCGATCTATCACCTTGCAACCGCCACCATGTTGAACTGGCCAAGCGTGTGCGCGACGGCATTATTGCCGCTGGCGGTGTTCCGCTGGAAATTCCGGTTCATCCTATTCAGGAAACCGGCAAACGCCCGACAGCCTCGCTTGATCGGAACCTGGCCTATCTCAGTCTTGTTGAAACGCTTTATGGCTATCCTGTCGATGGCGTTGTTTTGACGATTGGTTGTGACAAGACGACCCCTGCCCTGTTGATGGCAGCTGCAACAGTTAACATCCCCGCGATTGCCTTATCCGTAGGTCCAATGCTGAACGGTTGGTGGGAAGGCGAGCGCGCAGGTTCAGGCACAGTGATCTGGAAAGCGCGTGAGTTGCTCGCATCTGGTGAAATCGATGAAGACAAGTTCATGGACATCGCCGCAGCATCTGCGCCTTCTGTTGGCTATTGCAACACGATGGGCACCGCTACGACGATGAACTCGCTCGCTGAAGCGCTTGGCATGCAATTGCCAGGATCAGCAGCCATTCCAGCGCCTTACCGTGAACGTGGGCAAATCAGCTATCACACGGGCCAGCGCATTGTAGATATGGTTTGGGACGATCTACGCCCCTCCGACATCATGACGCGTGAAGCCTTTGAAAACGCGATCGTTATCAACTCTGCCATTGGCGGCTCGACCAACGCGCCGATCCATTTGAACGCGATTGCGCGTCACTTGGGCGTTCCTTTGAACAACGATGATTGGCAAACACATGGCCACAAAATCCCGTTGCTCGTGAACCTTCAGCCTGCTGGTAAATACCTCGGTGAAGATTTCCACCGCGCTGGCGGCGTGCCTTCTGTTGTAAGCGCCTTGCTTGCTGATGGCTTGCTGCCCCACCCCGACGCGATCACCGCAAACGGGAAGAGCATGGCCGACAACTGCGCCTTACGCCCGTCCAGCAACGATGATGTGATTTTACCCGTCGCTGCGCCGCTCAAGGACGAGGCAGGCTTTATCAATCTCAAGGGCAATCTCTTTGACAGCGCGATTATGAAGACCTCTGTGATCAGCCCTGCGTTCCGCGAAAGCTATCTCAGCAATCCTGACGATTTGAATGCCTTTGAAGGACGTGCCGTCGTGTTTGACGGGCCAGAGGACTATCACCACCGCATCGATGATCCCGCGGAAAAGATTGATGAGAACTGCATTCTCGTGATGCGCGGCGCGGGTCCAAAAGGGTATCCCGGCGCAGCCGAAGTCGTGAACATGCGCGCGCCTGACTATCTGCTGAAAGCAGGCGTCGAAGCGCTGCCGTGCATCGGTGACGGTCGCCAATCCGGCACGTCAGGATCGCCATCAATTTTGAACGCTGCGCCCGAAGCGCCAGACAACGGTGGTCTCGCGATCCTACAAACCGGTGATACAATTCGCATCGATTTGAACGATTTCAGTGCGAATATCCTGATCAGCGAAGCGGACTATGCCGCGCGCCGCGAGGCCCTGATCGCCAAGGGCGGCTACCCGTTCCCTGAGAGCCAATCGCCTTGGCAGCAGTATTTCCGTGAATTGGTCGAGCCGCTTGATAAGGGCATGACATTGCGCGGCGCCGATCAATATCAAGATATCTCGCGCAAGGGCTTGCCGCGCGACAACCACTGAAAGGCTCCGCTCCTTTACGGGAGCGGGCCTCCTTAAGCGACCTGCTACGCGATATATTTGCTGTAGGTCGCTTCTTCCATAAATTCATCGAGCTGCGTTTCATCAGAGGCTTCGATCTTGAGAAACCATCCCGCGCCAATCGCATCTTCATTGGCCAATGATGGGTTATCAACAAGCGCTTCATTCACTTCGACGATTTCGCCATCAATCGGCGACAGAATGTCCGAAGATGCATCAGAGGCTTCAATGACGATGATTTCTTCGTCTTTTGTCACAGTCGTGCCGACCTCTGGAAGTTCGACAAAGCTCAGCTCGCCCAACTCTTCAATCACATGTTCGGTGAGCCCGATGACCACACCATCGTCTTCTTCACGTAGCCATAAATGCTCTTCGGTATACTTCACATCATTCTCCACTGGCTGATTGTGTTGTTACATATGCCTAAGCCGCAAAATGCGATGGTATGTCAAGACAGAGCATCGTCAAGCACACCAAACTCAACATATCATTCGAAATCGTGGTTAAAGGTCCAAGCAGATATTGCTCTCTGCTCCTTATCGCGCATGATGCCTTTATGTCTGTGATTGAATACGTCTATTCCGCCCACTCCGCGTTTGCATATCTCGGTTCAGCCAAGCTGTCTGAGCTTTGTGCGCAGCATGATGTCACATTGGTTCATAAGCCGGTGCTTTTGTCGCCCGTAGTTGAAGCCCAAGGCAGCCTGCCGTTTCGCGCGCGCACGCAAGCCCATGTGGATTATTTCTTCGGTCGTGAAATCGAAAGATGGGCCGCGTTTCGCGGCGTTCCTGTCATCAATTTTCGTCCAACTTACCACGATGCAGACTACAGCCTCGCGTCCGGAATGATCATTGCTTTGGGTGATAATGGTGCACACACCGACGAAATGGCGCATGCCATTTTAGAGGCACATTGGCGCGATGACGCGGATCTTTCCAATGCGGGAACGCTTGTCGATTTGGCCAACCGATTGGGCCATGATGGACAGACGTTGTTGGCGCAGGCCCAATCGCAAGCCACCCAAACTAAGCTCAAAGAAAACTCAGATTGGGCCTTAGCGCAGAGTGTTTTTGGCTCACCGACCTATATCGTCGACGGTGATCCGTTTTACGGGCAGGACCATTTAGAACTGGTAGAACACGCCCTGAAACACCCCTTCCCAGCCACGAGTTGGTCGAACCCTGCTGTAGATTGACCTGTTAGCGCGGCATGCAAAGCCGGACAAACCACCAAAACACCGCCGCAATATTGTTGAAACATTTCCTGCATAGACGAGCGGTTCAGTTTACAGAATTCTCGCATGAGACCTTCTAAAACAGCACAAGAGCGCTGCGCCCATATGGACAGGCGCGCTTAGGCTGTTAACAACACCAAAACTTTGGGAGAAAGATATGGATTTGAAAGATTGGGCTGGTGCAGCTGCAATTGTCACTGGCGGCGCGTCGGGCCTTGGGGCTGCGACAGCAAAAGCACTGACACAGGCAGGACTGAAGGTCGCTTTGTTTGATCTCAGCGATGACATGGGCACGGCCCTTGCGACGGAGCTGGAAGGTTTATTCTGTCACGTCGATGTATCTGACCCTGCGAGCGTCGCCGCTGGCTTGGACAAGGTACAAGCAGAGCTGGGTGCACCGCGTGTCTTGGTCAATTGCGCAGGCATCGCACCTGCGAGCAAAACCGTGAGCCGCGGTGAACCACACGACATTGGCGCGTTCACAAAAACAATCAACGTCAACCTGATTGGCTCCTTCATCTGCGCAAGCCAAGCGGCCGCGCGTATGGTTGCCGCTGATCCCTTCGCCCCAGACGGCGCACGCGGCGTGATTATCAACACCGCTTCTGTCGCAGCCTTTGATGGGCAAATCGGACAGGTTGCCTATTCCGCGTCCAAAGGCGGGATCGTGGGCATGACATTGCCAATGGCCCGTGATCTTGCGGACAAAGGCGTGCGCGTTTGCGCCATTGCTCCGGGCTTGTTCCTCACGCCATTGCTCGAAGGGCTGCCAGAGGATGTACAAACCTCACTCGGCGCGCAGGTTCCGTTCCCGTCCCGCCTTGGCCAGCCAGCCGAATTTGGCAAATTGGTGTGCAGCATCGTGGACAACCCGATGCTCAACGGCGAGGTCATTCGTCTGGATGGCGCGATCCGCATGGCGCCGCGCTAAACGCACAAACAGGCCGTCGTCACAACGCGATGGCCTGACTTTGCCCTTTGGGGCGACATGAAATGGAATACACTTGTTGGTGCGATCGGAGGGACTCGAACCCTCACGAGTGTTACCTCACAGCGACCTCAACGCTGCGCGTCTACCAATTCCGCCACGATCGCGAAACCAACAAGTGAGGCGCGTATAGACGAGCCTTTTTGCGATGCCAAGAGCAATTCGCACAGCTTTTTCGAAAACCGTAAAAGAGATTCAAAATACCCTTATTTTCACCCTGAGACCGCACGCCGAAAATTCGCGCGCCAGATGACGATGGAAACGCCTGCCGCAACAAGAGCGCCAATAAATCCCTGCATTTCGATTCCCGGAAACAGCACCTGCGACATCAACCGCCCCGGCAACAAGGTAAACAGACCCGCACCATAAAGTCCTGCCATCGCACCAAAGATATTTTTCTTATGCTCGGTGATCCGCCCTGCCCGTGCGGACCGAATGGCTGCAAACAGTGAATGTAGCGTCAGCAGCGATAAAAGATGAATCGGACTAAACGGCCCTACCAGACGAATATCGTTGATCGCAAAAGAGCTCAGCGCTGTAAACGCCATCGCGAAAACCCAGATACGGCCCGAAATTTTGTGAAGCTTGTCCCCCTTGCGACGCAGCAACATCACAGGCGTAAGCGCCACCGAGAAGATCGCCGCAACAACATGACATTGCGTTGCGAGAGGGACACTAAAGAGCAGCGAGATATCCATGTGAGAGTTCCTTTTATATGCGTTAGAAATTTCGTAAACTCTCTTGAAGTTATGAATGACTTGCGTCAGCAGGCATTGCGTCGAACTGCGGAGAAACTACGTGACCAACGCCCCCTCGCAACACGCGCTTCGTGAAGTGCGACGGTTATTCTCCAGCCCGATCACACGAATGGTTCTGATCGCTCTCGTTTTCCTGCTCGGGATATCGGGACCCTTTGGCACTTTGGAAAGCATGGGATTCGGAGCGCGCGTGGCTTATTGGGCTGTGACAGCGCCTGCCACATTCGCCATTGGCGTTATAGTCTCTGCCTTCATGGCGGAAACCCTGCGCGAGCGGAAACCGGACTGGGCGATGAAAGCCCTCGTCGCTCTCGTGGCAGCAATCGCAATTACAATCTTTGTCGTGCTCTTCAACTGGATCGCTTTTGGCCAAACGCCCATTGAGATAAGCAAACTGCCAGCTCTGGTTCTTTCGGTTACAGCCACGGCGGCCGTCATTGCATTGGTCTTGCAATATATTCCCGACAGCGCGGACAGCGTCGTCGCCGCAGAAGTAAAACTGCCGCCTTTGCTAGATCGGTTGGATTTAGAAAAACGCGGCGCCATCATTTCGCTGTCCGTGCAAGATCACTACGTCGAAGTGACGACGAACAAAGGCACATCTTTGGTGCTCATGCGCTTGTCGGACGCGATCCGCGAGACAAGCCCGATAGATGGCATCCAAATTCACCGCTCCCATTGGGTCGCTGTTCAGCACATCACGTCCGTCAAACGAGACGGCGATCGTGCGATCCTGACCCTGTCTGACGGGCGCGACCTCCCTGCGAGCCGCAGCAATATCAAACTTCTCAAAGAACGCGCTCTGCTGCCGCGTTAATGGCAAGAAAGAATTGCGCGCAACCACAGCCCATAGTACCCCGCCCTTATGGTAGAATGGAAAATCTCAGACGGTCTTGTTGATTACGATGACGCAGTCGCGCAAATGGAAGCGCGCGCGGAACAGATTGCAGCTGGAAAGGCCGATGAATTGGTCTGGCTCTTAGAGCATCCCCCACTTTATACTGCGGGCACATCTGCGAATATCGAAGATCTCACCGATCCTGATCGCTTCCCCGTGCACACATCAAAACGTGGCGGACAATACACCTATCACGGGCCGGGCCAGCGCGTCGCCTATGTCATGCTCGATGTGGGCAAACGCGGCCGCGATGTGCGCGCTTTTGTCAAAGATTTAGAGCATTGGGTGATCGCAACGCTTGCTGAATTCAACATCACAGGTGAAATCCGAGAGGGCCGCGTAGGTGTTTGGGTCACGCGCCCAGACAAACCGCTTCAAGCAGATGGGACCGAGGCCGAGGACAAGATCGCGGCGATTGGGATCCGTTTGCGCAAATGGGTGAGCTTCCATGGCATTTCCATCAACGTGGAACCCGACCTTGAGCATTTCACAGGCATTGTGCCCTGCGGAATCACCGAGCATGGCGTCACCAGTCTAGTCGATCTTGGCCTGCCGGTTGAAATGGGCGATCTTGATGTCGCACTGCGACGTTGCTTCCAGCAGGTCTTCCAAGACTAAACGTCGCAGAATCATGCCCGCCCTTGGGCCAAATATGCTAAGGTTCACCAATACTTCATGTCTTTGCGGCTATTACGATGCCGAAACTGGCCTCAAGTGCGACAATTTTTGTTGAACTGCGTCAAACTCAGACATTGAAGCGACAGGGGAAGCGAACTAGAACCAGTCGAGAATGACAGGCGCAACAAGACACCCTTTTTGCGTCTTTAGAATTTATCAGCAGGAGGCACGCATGGCAGACGCAGCCATTCACGGCCATGAACACGAAGATCAGCGCGGCTTTTTCACCCGCTGGTTCATGTCCACGAACCACAAAGACATTGGTATTCTATACCTCATCACTTCAGCGCTTGTTGGCTTCATCTCTGTTGCCTTCACTGTCTACATGCGTTTGGAACTCATGGAACCTGGCGTTCAGTACATGTGCCTTGAAGGCGCACGTATGTTTGCAGACGCAGCAAGCGAATGTACACCAAACGGTCACCTTTGGAACGTTTTGATCACCGGCCACGGCATCTTGATGATGTTCTTCGTCGTGATCCCAGCGCTTTTCGGCGGCTTTGGTAACTACTTCATGCCGCTGCAAATCGGCGCGCCTGACATGGCGTTCCCACGTATGAACAACCTGTCCTACTGGATGTATGTTGCTGGTACGACGCTGGCGGTTTGCTCCGTTCTAGCGCCGGGTGGTAACGACCAACTCGGTTCTGGTGTTGGCTGGGTTCTTTACCCACCGCTTTCCGTGAACGAGGGTGGTATGTCCATGGACCTTGCGATCTTCGCGGTTCACGTCTCTGGTGCCAGCTCGATCCTAGGCGCGATCAACATGATCACGACCTTCCTGAACATGCGCACACCAGGCATGACGCTCTTCAAAGTGCCTTTGTTCTCATGGTCCATCTTCGTGACATCTTGGTTGATCCTTCTGTCCTTGCCAGTTCTGGCGGGCGCGATCACCATGTTGCTGACAGACCGTAATTTCGGAACGACCTTCTTTGATCCAGCAGGCGGCGGCGACCCGATCCTCTACCAGCACATTCTCTGGTTCTTTGGTCACCCAGAAGTTTACATCATTATTCTTCCAGGCTTCGGCATCATCAGCCACGTCATCGCGACATTCTCTCGCAAACCAGTCTTTGGCTACCTGCCAATGGTTTGGGCGATCATCGCGATTGGTGCTCTGGGCTTTGTCGTGTGGGCGCACCACATGTACACGGTTGGTATGTCCCTGACACAGCAGTCCTACTTCATGCTGGCAACCATGGTCATCGCGGTTCCCACAGGTGTTAAGGTCTTCTCTTGGATCGCAACGATGTGGGGCGGCTCAATCGAGTTCAAGACACCAATGCTCTGGGCATTCGGCTTCTTGTTCCTCTTCACCGTTGGCGGCGTGACAGGCATCGTTCTGTCCCAAGCAGCTGTGGACCGTGCATACCACGACACCTACTACGTTGTTGCGCACTTCCACTACGTGATGAGCCTTGGTGCGGTTTTCGCCATCTTCGCGGGTATCTACTTCTACCTGCCGAAAATGTCCGGCCGTATGTATCCTGAATGGGCAGGCAAGCTGCACTTCTGGGCGATGTTCATCGGTGCAAACGTGACCTTCTTCCCACAGCACTTCTTGGGTCGTCAGGGTATGCCACGTCGTTACATCGACTACCCTGAAGCATTTGCTTACTGGAACTATGTCTCAAGCTGGGGCGCATTCCTCTCCTTCGCATCTTTCGTCTTCTTCTTTGGCGTGATTGCTTACACATTGCTTCGCGGAGCAAAAGTAACCGAAAACAACCCATGGAACGAATATGCAGATACGTTGGAATGGACTTTGCCATCCCCACCACCTGAGCATACGTTCGAAATTCTTCCAAAGCAGGAAGATTGGGACAAAACCCCAGCACATTAATCTTCGGGGCTTTACCTGAAAGTTTAAAAAGCCCCGGCGCATCCCGCCGGGGCTTTCTTTTTGGCACATCACTTTTCGCACTCAAGGAACTGCAATGCCCTACCAATGGTCAGAAGAAGAAAGAGAGAGCATCAGCACCCTTACGCTTTGGCCACATCAATCGCTGCCACCCCGCGGCATGGCAGCCTTTGTCCTCGCGACCTTTACGATGATCTCTCTCCCGCTTTTCGGGCTGCTCGGCACGAAACTTCTGTGGGCGCTCCTGCCCTTCTTGCTGATCGCTGTCTTTGGCATCTGGTATGCCCTTAATCGTTCTTACACGGACCGGCGTATCCTAGAGACCCTAACCATTTCAGATGCACATACCAAACTGCATCGCCTCAATCCTCGCGGCCAAGACCAAGTATGGGAAAGCAACACCTATTGGGTTCAAACCACATTGCACCCGACTGAAGGGCCTGTGCCCAACTACATCACGCTTAAAGGCAGCGGACGTGACGTTGAAATCGGATCGTTTTTAAGCGAAGAGGAACGCATCGCTTTATACGATGAACTCAGATCGTGTTTTGCGCGTCACCTTACACACGCAGGCAGCACCTAAATGCATGAACAGGCCCAAATCGCAAAACTCCGCCGCGCCGTTGTTACAAAACTCGCGCGCTTTGGCGGTGCCCGTTTGTTGGGTCTGCTGCCTCTTAGCCCCGCTGAGAGCGCAGCGCTTGCGTTGCGCAAACATGCAAAACAGACGGCCATAAATCCGACCACAACATTCGCAATTCCACTCGTTGGCGCGCATCAGGTGAGCGACTGGTCCGTGATCGAAGAGACGCTTTCGCTCGCACTGAAGGCTTTGATCGCTCAAAGTGATCCGAATTGGCGCGCGGTCATCTGCTCGCAAACGCGGCCCAAGGCGATTGATCTCGATCCACGCATTTCACATCTTCCTTTTGATACACCCGTCGAAGGGCACGACAAGGTCGCCAAACTGAACGCGCTGACACAACACTGCCTTGTCGATGATCCAAAGGCTGGTTTCTTTATGCCCCTTGATGGCGACGATCTGTTGCATCGCGATCTGATCAAGGATTTGAACACAGCACCCAGCAACGGTCTACTGGTCTGTTCAGGACTAATATTGAACGCCGGCACGGGGCGGATCGGATTAACCCAAAACCGCAGCCTCGCAGCGCTTGGTCAAAAGCCATTCTGGAAATTCTGCGGCAGTTGCATGGTTCTGCCAGTGGGATCAGCGCCAGAGGCGGAAGCACGCTTTTTCACGGCGTTGTCCGAGCACGAACATCGCCTCTATCCCTATCTGGCCGAACTTGCGGGTTATACCCTTGAAGATACCACAGAGCCGCGCGCGCTTTATATCATTAACCATGGTGAAAACTTTGAAACCCGCCGTGGGCGCGGCGGGTTTAAACAGCGCTTTGTTGAACGCTTTGCGATCACTGATGAAGATCAGCTCGCGGCCATTAGATCAGGCTTTGTTGGCGCTGAAACTCTGCTCAAGCCGAGCAGAGGCGATTCTTAACCACAGGTCCGACAGAGCCAAAGTCCATTTGACCCGTATACTTGGATTTCAAGATGCCCATGACCTTGCCCATGTCGCGAATTGATTCTGCGCCCACTTCTTTGATCGCATCATTCACTGCACTGGCGACTTCATCATCGCAAAGCTGTCGCGGTAAGAATTCTTCGATCACATTGATCTCAGAGCGTTCGCGTTCAGCAAGATCAATGCGCCCGCCTTCTTCGTAAGCGCGCGCGCTTTCAAGGCGTTGCTTCGCCATTTTACTAAGGATTGCAACGACTTCCTCTTCGGCGACGCCCTCTTCGCGCCCTTCTGAGCGCGCATCAATATCACGATCTTTTATCGCGGCATTGATCAAACGAAGCGTCGACAGCCGATCGGCTGCTTTATCGCGCATCGCTTGTTTAAGTGCTGTGCTGATCTTATCTCGCATAATAACTCCGAACCCATCCCCTGGCTGGTGAGAGCCTTGGACCATAACCAAAGCCCTCTTTCGACGCAAGTCATTGAAATATATTTAACCCACTGATTTAAAACGATTTCGTTTTTGGGCTTTTACTTGACCTTACGCGGGTTGGCACATAGTTTCGCGCAAATTTAGCTGCTGCTTCGCGCACATCCAAAAATTGGGGAACCGCCACATGCCCACTGCTGCTCAAACACTCGATACATCGCCATCCAAAGTGAAGCCAACAGCCTGCCTCGCGCTTGCGGACGGGACATTGTTTTACGGCACTGGCTTTGGAGCCACCGGAACGACGGTTGCCGAGCTTTGCTTTAACACGGCAATGACCGGATATCAGGAAATCATGACTGACCCTTCCTATGCGGGCCAGATCGTCACGTTTACCTTCCCGCATATCGGAAACACCGGCACCAACAGCCAAGACGATGAAACTGCCGACCCTGTTGCTGAGGGCATGGTTGTGAAGTGGAACCCGACCGAAGCGTCGAACTGGCGCAACACACAAGAGCTGGGTGATTGGCTCGCCTCGCGCAACCGCATTGCGATTGGCGGCATCGATACACGTCGCCTGACACGTGCCATTCGCCAACAGGGTGCGCCACATGCCGCGCTGGCGCATGATCCCGAAGGGAATTTCGACACCGATGCATTGATCGCACAGGCCCGCGCCTTTGCAGGTCTCGAAGGTCTCGATCTCGCGAAGGAAGTCACCTGCTCACAAAGCTACAAATGGAATGAAATGCGTTGGGCATGGCCAGATGGCTATCCGACACAGGACGCCCCAAAGCATAAAGTCGTCGCCATCGATTTCGGTGCAAAACGCAATATCCTGCGGTGCCTCGCCTCTGCGGGTTGCGATGTCACTGTACTGCCTGCAACGGCAACGGCCGAAGACGTGCTCGCGCACAATCCAGATGGCGTTTTTCTATCAAACGGCCCCGGCGATCCTGCGGCAACGGGTGAATATGCCGTGCCAATGATCAAAGGTGTTTTGGCGCAAAAGGACTTGCCTGTTTTCGGCATCTGCCTTGGTCACCAAATGCTTGCACTCGCCGTTGGCGCAAAGACGATCAAGATGAACCACGGCCACCACGGCGCCAACCACCCTGTGAAAGACAAAGATACGGGCAAGGTTGAAATCACCTCAATGAACCACGGCTTTGCAGTGGACAGCCAATCGCTTCCGACGGGCGTTGTGGAAAGCCATGTGTCGCTCTTTGATGGATCGAACTGTGGTATCCGTCTCGATGGGCGTCCGGTGTTTTCTGTGCAGCATCACCCAGAAGCCAGCCCTGGCCCACAAGACAGCTACTACCTGTTTGAGCGTTTCGCGCAAAACATGGCAGATCAAAAAGCTTAAACTTTGATATCTATCGCCCAAGTTAACGCGCTGTTAACTTAGGTTATTACATAAAAGGTCCGGACATTTTAGTACCGGACCTTTTTTTATGAACGCGCCAAAAATGTATCCGGGTGAACCGGATCATTTCCCAGTACCACAAACTGCTCGGCGCCCTCTTGGTCGATTATTGATTGAACGTGGGTTGCTTAGCGCAGCTGAACTGTTCGCAGCTCTTGGCGATCAACGTTTCAGCGATGCGCGCCTTGGGCATCTACTGCGTTCGCGCCACTTGATCAGCGAAGACCAACTACTGGAAACTCTGGCCATCCAATACGATGTCCCCCTCGTTGATCCAGTCGTGTTTCCGCCTGACCTGTCTCTCTTGCAGGACATTGATCCACACAGCGCATTGCAAATTGGGGCGATCCCATGGGCGCGCTCGAATGGCCAAGTTCTCATCGCGACCAGCGATCCTGAGAATTTCGAGAGCATTCAGCGCTTCTTGCCTGCGCATTTACGACCCGCGTCGATGGTTTTGGCCAAGCGCGACACGATTGAAAAATTGCTCTGCCAAAACCGTCTCGCAGATCTCACCTACCGCGCGGAACACTTGGTTCCAGAAGAGCTC
>NZ_JBDWVM010000417.1:0-19839 GCF_039984035.1 Planktotalea sp.
GGCATGTCCTTGGATGATATTCGCATTGTGCCGACTGCGGTTGGTGGCGGCTTTGGCTCGAAACTTGATCTCACAGTCCATCCCTATGTCGCGCTCGGCGCTCTTGTCACGGGTCGGCCTGTGCGTATGGCGCTCAGCCGCCTTGAAAGTATGGCGACCTCCACGAAACGCCATCCTGGGCGGATTACGATCAAAGGTGGTGTGCGCAAAGATGGTAAGCTTACAGGGCTAAGGTTCGACGGTGATTTTAATACGGGGGCCTATGCGAGCTGGGGGCCAACTGTTGCCAATCGCGTCCCCTTGCACGCGTCCGGCCCTTATCGCATTCCAAACTATCGGGCGCAGTCCAAGGGGATCTACACCCATTGCCCACCTGCCGGTGCCTTTCGTGGTTTTGGAGTCCCTCAATCTGCAATCGCGCAAGAAACTTTGTTTGATGAATTGGCGGCAGCTATCGAGATGGATCCCCTCGATTTCCGAATTTTGAACGCGCTTGATAACAATGTGCCAACGGTGTCTGGCCAGACGTTTGAAAAGGGCGTGGGTGTCAAAGCCTGCTTAGAGGCGCTGCGCGCGGCTTGGCTCGAAGAGCAATCAAATTGCGAGGTTTTCAATGCAGAGTCTCGCTACTTGAAACGTGGCGTTGGATTGGCGGCCGGCTGGTACGGGTGTGGGAACACGTCGATGGCGAACCCTTCGACGATCAAATGTGGATTGCGCGCGGATGGAACGTTGGTTTTGCATCAAGGTGCGGTGGACATCGGCCAAGGCTCCAACACTGTCATTACCCAGATTTTCGCGCAGGCCTTTGGGGTCTCTGTCGAACATGTGCGCCTTTTAGGGGCGGATACTGACATTACGCCAGACGCGGGCAAAACATCTGCGTCGCGGCAAACCTTCGTAACAGGCAATGCGGCTAAGCTTTCGGGTGAAAGCTTGCGCAGACAAGTGCTCGCGTTGGTGAATGCGTCCAAGGACGCACAGATTAAACTTGAAGAGGGTGCTTTGCGCATTGGGGGCGCGCATCAGGTGACGTTGGCGGACATGGACATCGGGGATGATGGCTATGTGATGCGTGCAGTGGCGAGTTATGATCCGCCGACGTCACCATTAGATGAAAACGGCCAAGGCGTGCCTTATGCCCAATTTGGCTATGCGGCGCATTTGGCAGTGGTTGACGTGGACACGCAGCTTGGCACGGTTACGCCGTTGCGCATTGTTGCGGCCCATGATGTGGGATTGGCGATCAATCCGCTGCTTGTCGAAGGGCAGGTGCAGGGCGGCGTCTCGCAAGGTTTGGGCATGGCGCTGATGGAAGAATTTATTCCGGGACGTACAGACAATCTGCATGACTATCTGATCCCGACGATTGGTGATGTGCCGCCCATTGAAACAGTGATTGTAGAAGAGCCAGACGCGCACGGACCTTTCGGTGCAAAGGGGCTGGGCGAGCATGCGCTTATCCCGACCGCGCCCGCAATTCTCAACGCAATACATTTCGCGACGGGCGTGCGTATCCGTCATGTGCCAGCGTTGCCGCACCGTGTGCGCGCCGCTTTGAAGGAGGCAGGATATGCCTGATGATGTTCGCGTGAAGCCAGAAAAAATTCGCTGCGATGCCTGTCCTGTGATGTGTTTCATTGCGGAGGGCAAAGCAGGCGCTTGTGATCGCTATGCCAACCATGCGGGTGAGCTTGTTCGCCTTGATCCGCTTACGGTGATTGAACGCGGCGCACCTGCGGTGGCCTTTCTGGATCAGGACAAAGACGGCTCAGAATGGGATGGTGATGTATTCCAAGGAAGCCGCAATTTTGTGACTGCGGTGGGCGCAGGCACGACCTATCCTGATTACAAACCTGCCCCCTTCATTGTGTCCCAAGACGTGGATGACGTAGATATGATTACCGTCGTCACTGAGGGGATTTTTTCCTACTGCGGCGTCAAAGTGAAGATCGATACAGATCGCTTTATTGGACACGAACAAGCGGCCGTCCGTATCAACGGCGAGCCGATTGGACATGTAACCACCTCTGAATATGGCTCAAAAATGCTGTCTCTTGGCGGCGTTGAACACTTGACGGGCGGCAGCAAAGCAGAAGGGCGCATCACTTGCGATGCATTGCTGAAGCTTTGCAATTGCGAAGCGGTCACAATGCAGATCGATGAGGGCGCTGCGATTACAGTGCAAGCGGGCAAAGCGCCGATCATCGATGGCAAGCCTGAGAAGCTCATGCGGGTTGGGTGTGGCTCTGCCACCATCGGCATGTTTGCCAAACAATGGGAGCCGCATGTGGATGAGGTGATTGTCGTTGATGATCACATCACGGGCGTTTTGAGTGAACATGAAGCAGGTAAGCAACTGGATATGCGCCCCTCTGGGATCAAAATTCAAGGCCGACGCTCTACACCCGGTCGCTATTTTCAGGTGGCTGAGCCAGGTACTGGTTGGGGTGGGACCGACGTCGAAGATCCTTTGAGTGTTCTCAAACCCGCGGATGCGAAAAAGGCTTGGCCGGGCTTGCGCTTGCTCATGGTGTCTACGACGGGTGAGCAATGGGCCTATTATGAGCTCGATGAAAATCTACAGCCGCAACCTGCGGATATCTCTGACGAATTGCGTCTGAGCGCGGATCGGATTGCGGAAAACTGTGAACCTTCGCTCTGCTCTGTTTTGTTCATGGGCGGTGCAGGCGGCAGTCTGCGCGCGGGCGTTACGGACAATCCTGTGCGCTTAACACGCTCTGTCAAAGACGCGCTGACCTATGTCTCTTGCGGTGGAGCAGAGGCCTATGTTTGGCCGGGCGGCGGCATTACCGTGATGGTTGACGTGCTCGATATGCCAAGCAATTCCTTTGGCTATGTGCCAACGCCAGCCTTGGTTGCGCCGATTGAGTTCACCCTGCGCCGCGAGGATTATTCTGCGCTGGGCGGTCATATGGATTATATCCAGACGGCTGATGCTGTCATGGCGGGTGATTTGCGTAAAGTCGCGCCCGCGGTGTCGCAAACTGATCCATACATCGTGCAGCAACAAAAGCGAAACGGGCGCATCTGATGGAGGTCCAAGCGGCGCTTTTGTCTGGAGACAGGCTACATCTTCAACACGGACCGATTGATTTGATCATTGGCGTGGAAGGGGATCGTGCAAAGGCCTTCGCCGCAGCGCGCGCACGTTTGAGCTCAATTCTAGCTGAGTTGATGGATGAGATTGATCTCCTGAAACTTGCGGATGGACCCGCGCCAAAGGGCGTTGTTGCGCGCAAAATGTGGAAGGCCGTGCAAAAGCATCATGGGTTCGTCACACCTATGGCTGGCGTTGCCGGTGCAGTGGCCGAAACTGTTTTAACAGCGATGACAGAGGCGGCTGATCTCAAGCGGGCCTATGTGAACAATGGCGGTGACATTGCGCTGCATTTGACAGGGGATGCCACGTTTTCTGTGGCGATGGCTGGGGTGAACGGCGACGCGCTGGGTAAACTAAAGTTGACTGCGAACGACGCGATCCGCGGTATTGCGACGAGCGGTCAGCGTGGGCGAAGTCTTTCCTTCGGTATCGCAGAGAGCGTTACGACGTTGGCGCAAAGCGCAAGCATGGCTGATGTCGCAGCGACCTTAATCGCGGGCGCTGTGGATTTGCCAGATCATCTTGCAATCAAACGTGTGCCTGCGGAACAAGTACGCGATGAAAGCGATCTTGGCGCGCGCGATGTCGTGACATATGTCGGTTCGCTGAGCAAAGCAGATTGCGCAAATGCGCTAGACGCAGGGTTGCGCACAGCGCGGGCGATGCGAAACAACAAACTTATTCAGGCAGCCAGCTTGCATTTGCGTGGCCAAAGCCGACAAATAGACTTGAACACGAGAAAGGTGCTGGCCCATGCCTGACGTCGAAATTCGCAAAGTCGCGACATTCATCGAAGAAATTTACCACGAAGGTGGCCCCAAAGCGAACGTGCCGCACAAACGCGGCGCGGTGGTTGCGGTTATCGCGAACCCTTACGCGGGGCGCTATGTGGAAGATATCCAACCGTTCATGGAAGATTTGAAACCGCTTGGTTTGCAGATGGGTCAAAAACTGATCGACGCGCTGGGCGGTGATCCGAAACTGATCGAGGGCTATGGAAAAGGCTCTATCGTCGGCGTGAACGGGGAAGCGGAGCACGGCGCGCTTTGGCATGTTCCGGGCGGTTATGCGATGCGTGAATTGCTTGGTGGTGCCAAAGCGATTGTTCCCTCTACAAAGAAAGTCGGCGCAGCAGGCGCGCGTTTGGATGTGCCGATCACACATATCGATGCTTCTTACGTGCGTGGTCATTTCGATGCGATGGAAGTCGGCATGAACGATGCACCGCGCGCCAATGAACTGGCCTTTGTTCTGGTGATGAGCACCGGTGGCCGCATCCATGATCGCATGGGTGGTTTGGCGGCCGCTGATATCAAAGGAGAGGATGGTCTACGATGAGCGCTGACATTCGCAAAATTGCCGTTTGGGTCGAAGAAACACATCGTGAAGCGGGCCGTGAAATCGCGCCCGCTACGCGCAAAGCTGTTGCTGTTGCCGTGATCGCGAACCCGTTTGCAGGCGGATACACCGAAGATTTGACGCCTTTGATGGATATCGGCGCAGAACTGGGCGAAGTGTTGGGCAAACGCTGCGTTGAGGCGCTGGGAATTTCGCCTGCTGATGCGGAAAGCTACGGCAAAGCTGCAATGGTTGGAGAGAACGGTGAGCTCGAACATGCCGCTGCCATTTTGCACCCGAAGCTTGGCGCGCCCCTTCGTAAAGAGGTTGAAAAAGGCGCAGCGCTCGTGCCGTCCTCCAAGAAGATGGGCGGACCAGGACAGGATTTGGATGTTCCGTTGGGCCACAAAGACGCTGCCTATGTGCGATCACATTTCGATGGTGTCGAAGTTCGTATGAATGATGCGCCGCGCGGCAATGAAATCTTGGTCGCTGTTGCGGTGACGGATAGTGGACGTCCACTTCCGCGTGTCGGTGGTCTGACGAACGAAGATGCCATCGGCAAAGACGGCTTGAAATAAGCCGCTTAAAGCTTACTCAAGAGCGCGAGCAAACGGTCGCGCTCTCTTATGCTTAAATTTGATGTTGTCTGCGTTGAAATGTCTTTCGCAATTTCGATCGCTCGTTTCGCAAATTCAGTGCCAGCATCTGTCAAAGAAATGTCTAGACGACGTAAATCCGTCGCGGATGGTGTACTTTTTACCCAACCTTTCGTGCGCAAACGGTCAACAACGCCTTTGGTTGTCGCGGCATCCATTCCGACACGGCGGCCAAGTTGGTTCTGCGACGTAGCCCCATCTGCAAAGAGGCGGGACAGGATCGCAAATTGGGTAGGAGTCGCTTCCGGCATCATGTTCGCGAAGAGCTCTAAATGCTTTTGGTTGGCAAGTCTTAGCTTGAAACCGATCTGATCTTCGAGACGATATTCTTGCATATCGAGATGGGATTGCGCAGGTTTTCCCATTTATCCGCTTTCTTTCTGATTTCGGTTGTAAAATTCGAAAAATTTGTTTGACAACGAACGAGTTTATAGTGCCGAATGAACGCATCTAGCCAATTCTGAAAGGATAGCTCGAAATGTCGTTTGTGCGCAATGCTTGGTATGTCGCTGGCTGGTCGAAAGACTTTGGCGAGGTCCTGAGCGCGATTACGATAACTGAACAGAACATGGTTTTGTTCAGAGCATCTGATGGTGAAATCGTAGCGCTGGAGGATCGCTGCCCGCATCGGCTTTTGCCGCTCTCAAAAGGGAAACGGATCGGCGATACAGTGCAATGTGGCTATCACGGGATGACATTTGGCCGAGATGGAAAATGTGTACGCGTTCCTGGGCAAGAAAATCTACCTGCTTCGGCTTATGTCGATACATTTCCTGTCCATGAAGCCAATGGAATCGTTTGGGTTTGGCCCGGCGAGGCTGAGCTCGCGAGCCAGACACCAGTCTTCGATATGCCTGAGTTTTCAGATCCAAATTGGCATGCGCATCATGGTGACGGATTGCACCTGAAAGCGAACTATTTGAACGTTGCTGAAAACCTTGTGGACCCTGCGCACGTAAGCTTTGTTCATCCGACGACGCTCGGCAGTGCAGCATCGGAAAATGTGCCGGTTCATGTCTCGACCTCGGGCGATACGATCCTTGCTTGGCGATGGATCAAGGATTCACCGCCTGTCGGTTTTTTCCAGAGTTTTGGCGGGTTTGAGGGGCACGTTGATCGCTGGCACTACTATCATCTTCATATGCCAAGCACAGCTGTTATCGATTTTGGGAGCGCAGCTGTCGAGGCGAACCTAAGTGAAGAAGAGCGCGATAAAGGTGTGCGCATCTTTGCCCTTCATTTTGTGACGCCCGTCACCCAAGACTATACGATTGATCATTGGATGCATTTGCGTAATACCGCAGTGGGTGACGCTACGGCATCTGAGCAAATGGATGCCATGTTCAGGATCGCGTTTGCGGAAGATAAAGAAGTTTTAGAAGCAATCCATCTAGAAGAGCAGCGACCACAAAAGCGCAAGCCAATTAGAATTGCTATCGACAAAGGGCCCAACGTGTATCGCAAACGAATTCGCGACCTTGTCGAGGCCGAGGCAACAGAAGATTTAGGCGAGCCACTTCACCCGACGTTTGTACAACACGATTGACGTTGTCAAAGTTGGACCATCAACAGAGGAAGTATCATGAAACGTAAAACATTTTTGAAAAGTCTTGTAGGAGCAGCGGCGATTGCTGCTGTAGGTCTGCCAGCCTTTGCTGAAGACGCGATTAAAATTGGTGAAATCAACCACTACAAACGCCTTGCCGCCTTTGCTGGCCCTTACAAACTGGGCATTGAATTGGCACTAGAAGAAGTCAACGCCGCGGGTGGTGTTTTAGGTAAGCCGCTGGAATTCATTTTCCGCGATGACCAAGGTAAGCCGGGCGAAGCGGTTAAAATCGCTGAAGAATTGATGACGCGTGAGGGCGCGGTCATGTTGACTGGCACGATTTTGTCGAACGTTGGCCTCGCGATTTCGTCGCTCGCAGCAGAAAAGAAATACGTCTACCTCGCCTCAGAGCCTCTGGCGGATGCGATCACATGGTCAAAGGGCAACGATTATACGTTCCGTCTGCGGTCTTCGACCTACATGCAAGCGGCGATGCTCGCGGAAGAAGCGGCTAAAACAGACGCAATCCGTTACGCAACAATCGCGCCAAACTATGCTTACGGCAAAGATGCAGTCGCGGCCTTTAAAAAGGCTTTGACGAAGCTGAAGCCAGACGTCGAATTCGTAGCTGAGCAGTGGCCTGCGCTTTTCAAAATCGATGCGGGTGCTGAGGCACAAGCCATTGAACGCGCAAAACCTGATGCGATCTACAACGTGACCTTCGGTGGTGACTTGGCCAAGTTCGTGCGTGAAGGCGGAACACGTGGTCTCTTTGAAGGTCGCAATGTGTATGGTCTGCTGTCTGGTGAGCCAGAGTATCTCGATCCACTTGGCGATGAAGCGCCAGAAGGTTGGACCGTCACAGGTTACCCATGGGCTGAAATCACGGATGAAGCGGGCAAAGGTTTCGTTGACACCTACATGGCGCGTTACGACGATCACCCACGTATCGGTTCACTCGTCGGTTATATGACGGTGCAATCTGTTGTGGCAGTTCTGGAAAAAGCAGGCTCCACCGATAGCGAAGCGATCCGCGCAGCCTTCTCTGATCTGCCGGTCAGCACACCGGTTGGCGACATCGTCTTCCGTTCGCAAGATCACCAAGCGACAATGGGCGCTTATGTCGGTCAAGTTGCGTTGAAAGACGGCAAAGGCACGATGGTTGATTGGGTCTACAAAGACGGCGCTGACTACACGCTGTCCGATGAAGAAGTTATGAAGCTTCGTGGTTCAGGTAACTAAGAACACCTGCTTCTTCTGATATCGACATACGGCTCGCGTGCGCGCGGGTCGTATCCATCTTCCTTACAATTTTGATGACAGGAGCAGACCATGGGTCTCTTCATCGCACAAATCCTGACCGGTTTGGCCAACGCGAGTGCGCTGTTTATGGTGGCGTCAGGACTATCGCTGATCTTTGGCGTGACGCGCATTGTGAACTTTGCACATGGCTCTTTTTACATGCTTGGCGCCTATGTTGGATATTCCTTCATGCAGGTTTTGCCCGGCGCGTGGGGCTTCTGGACATCAATTCTTCTTGCTGGCCTGATTGTCGGCATAATTGGCATTATCGTTGAAATTCTGGTTCTGCGGCCTGTCTACAAGGCGCCTGAACTGTTTCAATTGGTCGCGACCTTCGGGGTCATTCTTGTGATCCAAGATTTGGCACTGCTCGTGTGGGGCGCAGATGATGTGCTCGGACCACGTGCGCCGGGTCTTAAGGGCATTGTTCGGATCATGGGCGAGCCTGTGCCCCAATATGATCTCGCGCTGATCGCGCTGACGCCTTTTGTTGCCGTCGCTTTGTGGTGGCTGATCACCAAGACCCGCACAGGCATTTTGGTGCGCGCTGCCACGCAAGACCGCGAAATGGTGGGCGCTTTGGGTGTGAATCAAGCATGGTTGTTCACAGGTGTTTTCTTCCTCGGCTGCGCGCTTGCAGGTCTTGGCGGAGCGGTTCAATTGCCCAAGGGCGGCGCAGATTTGTTGATGGATTTTAACATTCTGAGCGCGATCTTCGTGGTCGTCGTGATCGGCGGCATGGGCTCATTGCCCGGGGCCTATGTGGCGGCAGTTCTTATCTCTGTTCTCAACGTATTCGGGGTAAACTATCTTCCGCAATCAACGCTGGCGTTGATGTTTGTTGTCATGGTCGTCGTTCTCATCTTCCGCCCTTTCGGTCTGTTTGGGCGCGAGGAAGTCGCAGGCGAGCATGGTCAGGTGGGTGAACCTGAGCGCCCGATCAAACCCGCGGGACAAACCGCGCGCATGATCGTCATGGTCGGATTGGTGGCGCTTGGTCTTTTGCCGTTGGTTGGCGATAGCTTCATCCAAGTTCTCATCACCGACATTGCGATTTTCTGTCTTTTTGCTGCATCACTGCATTTCTTGCTTGGCCTTGGCGGGCTCGTCTCCTTTGGCCATGCCGCTTACTTTGGCGGTGGTGCATATGCGGCGGCGTTGCTCGTCACCTATGCGGGAACGCCCATGGAGCTGGCGCTCATCCTCGCACCTTTGGCGGCGGGATTGACGGCAATCATCTTCGGTTGGGTCTGTTTACGCCTCACTGGTGTTTATTTTGCGATGCTCACGCTCGCCTTTGCGCAGCTGCTTTGGTCACTCGTTTTCCAGTGGGGCGAATTCACTGGCGGTGATGATGGTCTGGTGGATATTTGGCCGTCTGAATGGGCATCTGGAACAACGACCTTCTATTACCTCGCTTTGGTGCTCTGTATCGGTGGTATCATCATGCTACGGCACACGGCGCATTCGCCCTTTGGCTATGCCCTGCGCGCTGCACGCGACAGTCAGCGCCAAGCCGAAGCGACAGGTATCGATACCAAGCACGTACAATGGGTCGCTTTCGGCTTTGCGGGTGCAATGGCGGGAATTGCTGGGGGGCTATTCGTTTTCTCCAAGGGGTCAATCTTCCCGAACGAGCTGGAAATCGCACGTAGCTTTGACGCCTTGATCGTAGTCTTCTTGGGCGGTGTGAAAACACTGGCGGGCGGCGTGGTTGGCGGCGCGGCCTTGGAAGGCGCGAAGGATTACATCACGCGCTTTGAATACTGGCGTTTGCTGTTGGGTCTTTTGATCATCTTCGTCGTGATCTTGGCCCCTGATGGCATCGCGGGCACAGCGCGCAAGGTGGCAGAGCGCATCGGCTTGATGAAGCGGGAGGATCAGGCATGAGCGCGGTTCTTGAAGTAAAAGGTCTCAGCAAAGCCTTTGGCGCGATCCAAGCTGTGGATGATGTGTCGTTTTCCTTGCAAAAGGGCGAGCTGCTGGCGCTGATTGGTCCAAACGGCGCGGGTAAAAGCACCTGTTTCAACATGCTCATGGGCCAGTTGAAAAAGAGCGCGGGCACGGTGACGCTCAACGGCAAGAACATTGGCGGTATGAAACCACGTCAAATCTGGCGACTTGGGGTAGGGCGCACGTTTCAAATCACAGGGACTTATGCGTCCATGACGGTGATCGAGAACGTTCAAATGGCGCTGATTTCGCACCATCGCAAAACCTACTCCTTCACCAAACGCGCCCATGAAATGTACCGCGATACGGCGATGGAGCTTCTTGATCTTGTCGGCATGGCGGATCAGTCGGAACGCCATTGCGCGGTTTTGGCCTACGGTGATTTGAAACGTCTGGAATTGGCGATTGCCTTGGTGCATGAGCCAACCTTGCTGTTGATGGATGAACCGACAGCTGGCATGGCCCCTGCGGAGCGCATAGCGCTGATGCAATTGACTGCCGACATTGTTGAAAGCCGCGGCGTGAGCGTGCTGTTCACAGAGCATGATATGGACGTCGTTTTTGCCCATGCGCACCGCGTCATGGTTCTTAACCGTGGGCAATTGATCGCCAACGGGTCGGTCGAAGAAATCCGCAACGATGATCGCGTTCGCGAAGTTTATCTCGGGGGCGGAACGCTCTTTAAACACGACGGGGAGAGCGCCAATGCTTGAGATCAAAGGCGTAAACAGCTTCTACGGCAAGGCGCATGTCCTGAATGACTTGAGCTTTGGAGTTGAACGCGGACAGGTCGTCGCTTTGCTCGGGCGCAACGGTGCGGGCAAAACGACCACGATGAAATCTGTGATGCAATTGGTTGTGCCTCAAACCGGCAGCGTGACTTATCAAGATCAGACCATTACCCGATTGCAGCCCCATAAAGTTGCTAAGATGGGCATCGGCTATGTTCCCGAGGAACGCCGCATCTTTACCGACCTTACCGTCGTAGAAAACCTTGAAGTGGGTCGCCAACCTGCGCGCGAGGGCACGGTGACGTGGAACGAAGACATGCTCTTTGACATGTTCCCAAACCTTGCAGAGCGGCGCAGCAATCGCGGCAAAGAGCTTTCAGGCGGCGAGCAACAAATGCTGACCATCGCGCGCACCTTGATGGGCAATCCGAGCCTGATTTTGCTTGATGAGCCGTCAGAGGGCATCGCGCCTGTGATCGTTGAGGAGATGGCAAGGGTGATCCTTAAGCTCAAAGATGAGGGGCTGACGGTCCTGCTGTCCGAGCAGAACCTGCATTTCGCGCAGGCAGTCGCGGATCATGTTGTGATTATCGAAAGCGGCACGGCCAAATACCAAGGCACAATGTCTGAGCTGCAAGCAAATCCAGACATTCGAGACACTTACCTTTCGGTCTGAGGCGGCGATTCTCTCGCGATTTATTTTGCAATGCTAATCTTTGCGGACAATCAATCGATTTGGCGCTCAATGTTTCCTTTTAGCTGTCGCAAAACATGGCGGGCTCCTTTTCGAGGTTTAAAAGTCGGTAAAACGGCTACAACATCTTGAATTGACGCGAATATCACTCAATAATTGCAATCTTCAATTGTGAGAGATTTTAAGATGTGGATTTTAGCGATTATGGCGACACTATTCTTGGGAATGGTGTTGGACACTGGTTCTGAGACTTCGGACGATGCAGAGGAAGAGGGCCAAGATGTACCTGATCAAGAGCCTAGCCAAACAAATGATGAAATAGACGACGCCGCAAGCGAAGAGGAAAACACCTCAATCGAGGACAGTTTACGCGCTTTCGGTGTGACATCGGACGAAGAGGTCACCGGAACTGACGACGCTGATGTCTTCTTTCTAGAGCCCGACCCAGAAGAGGTTGAGAGCAGTTATGGGCGGATTGTTGTCTCGAACGCGACCGTGGAAGGTGGCGCAGGAGATGACATCATGTTTCTCCACAAGACCGGCGCGGTGTTTAGCTACGGTGGCGGAAGCATTTCCGGAGGCGATGGCGATGATTCGATCTTGGTATCTGGTGTCGATGTCTTAATTGATGGTGGCGCAGGCAATGATGTTATTGAAACACCGGCCGATGGCAGAATTTGGTCGTCTACGATTTTGGGCGGTGAAGGCGATGACCAAATCGATGTTAGTTTCCAAGATGGTGACGGATTTGGCTTAATCGACGGCGGAGCTGGAAATGATTACATTGATGTAAGGGATTCAAGCAACGGTAATGTCATTCCATTGGGCGGAGAAGGGAATGATACAATTCATGTTGGCGACGATCTTCATTGGGGAGGTACAGGCTATACAACTGGCGGAAACGGCGGAGCAGGCGATGATGTTCTGATCCAAGATTTGAATATCCGTGAGTTGCTAGAACCTCTCAGCAGTTGGACCAATCCAATGGTCATGACTGGGGGCGAGGGTGCAGATACATTCCAATTAACCACAGTTACCAGCAGTGGGGCATATGAAAGCGACTCGGAAGTTCGTTCGACCGAAGCGATGCGGGTAACGGACTTTGAAGTTGGTATTGATATGATCGTCTTCGATTTATCATCTGCTACAAGCGGCGTTTACAGCGTAAACGAAGCGGAGATGAGTGAAGATGCAACGACAGGTCAGACAACAATTTCTGTTTTACTCGAGAGCGATAACGCGACGGACCAAGAATTGATCATTACGGTAAACGCAACAGGACTGACTTGGGATGATGTGAGTTTTGTCGGTGCAACCCCAACGCTTGACCCTGTTCCTGTCTAAGATTTTCGAGCCGCTTTCGAGAGTTAGGCCAAAATTCGCCGAGCGTTCACGATTTTCTGATCGGGTCTTTAACCGTTCCAGCGGGTACCTATCTCAGTTGCACAGAGACGCGCATATTGGAACATTGCGTTGTCCCCCAACTGTCCCTCGTTCCACACTCGCGCCCCGGGAAGTCCCTCCCGAGGGCGCATTTTTCTTTCCAAGCCCCAAGAAATTTATCATGAAGAGATATGAGCTATTCAGATAAATATCTTCGCGACATCCTTAACCGCACCAAAGTTGTGGCTGTTGTCGGCGTTTCGTCGAACCCTGTTCGGCCTAGCTACTACGTCGCGCGTTACCTCAAGCTAAAGGGATATACGGTCATTCCGGTAAACCCTGTGTATGAGGGCCAAGAACTCTTTGGGCAAAAGGTCCGTGCGTCGCTTGAGGATATTACCGAACCTGTCGATATGGTAGATATTTTTCGCCGCTCCGAGGCGGTGCCAGAAATCGTTGATGAAGCCTTAGAGCATTTACCGCAGCTCAAGACGATTTGGATGCAGATTGGCGTGGAACATGCAGAGGCCGCGGCAAAAGCCGAAGCGGCAGGCATTGATGTCATCCAGAACCGATGCCCGAAAATCGAATATCAGCGACTTTTTGGAGAGCTGCGCATGGGGGGTTTTGCAACTGGGGTCATTTCCTCTAAGCTATAATTTGCCAAAATTCGTCATTTTTTCCCCCTAAATGGCGAATTGCACAGATTTGGCGTCACTGTTCATTGAAGATCAGTGCGATGTATCTATTTTAAGTCGAGCATCGCCGTGCTAGGGCACGCGACAAAGTTATATCAAGGAGAGTGTCGTTGGGTAACGCACGCAACATCGCCTTTTGGGTCGTTCTATTTCTGCTGATACTGGCACTATTCAACCTATTCAGCGGCAACAACGCTTCAATGCAGAGCCGCGAAATCGGCTATTCTGAGTTCGTCTCATCCGTAAACAGCGGAAATGTCACCAATGTGACACTCGATGGCGAGCGCATTCGTTTCCGTGGATCGGATGGCAGCGACTATGTAACGATCAAGCCGACAGACGCGAATGTTTCTGACTTCCTGATCGAACAAAACGTCACTGTCCGTGCAGAGCAGCAGGAACAGTCCGGTTTCCAGACCTTCGTTCTCTCGCTTTTGCCATTCTTGTTGTTGATCGGTGTTTGGGTCTACTTCATGAACCGTATGCAAGGCGGCGGAAAGGGCGGCGCGATGGGCTTTGGCAAGTCCAAGGCCAAAATGCTCACCGAAAAGCAGGGACGTGTCACGTTTGATGACGTTGCTGGTATTGATGAAGCCAAAGAAGAGCTCGAAGAGATCGTTGAGTTTCTGCGTAACCCACAGAAATACTCCCGCCTTGGCGGTACGATCCCGAAAGGCGCGCTGCTTGTTGGCCCTCCAGGTACTGGTAAAACACTTCTTGCCCGCGCAATTGCTGGTGAGGCAGGTGTGCCATTCTTCACTATTTCCGGTTCTGACTTTGTAGAAATGTTCGTTGGTGTCGGTGCATCCCGTGTCCGCGATATGTTCGAGCAAGCGAAAAAGAATGCGCCATGCATCGTGTTCATCGATGAAATCGACGCCGTTGGTCGCCATCGTGGCGCTGGCTATGGCGGTGGCAACGACGAGCGTGAGCAAACGTTGAACCAATTGCTGGTTGAGATGGATGGTTTTGAAGCCAATGAAGGCGTGATCATTATCGCCGCGACCAACCGTCGTGACGTGCTTGATCCTGCGCTTCTGCGCCCTGGTCGTTTTGACCGTCAGGTCACTGTTCCGAACCCAGATATCAAAGGCCGTGAGAAAATTCTCAACGTACACGCCCGGAAGAGCCCACTTGGCCCAGATGCCGACATGCGCATTATCGCGCGCGGTACACCTGGTTTCTCAGGTGCCGATCTTGCCAACCTCGTGAACGAGGCGGCGCTTATGGCCGCACGTGTCGGCCGTCGTTTCGTAACGATGGAAGATTTCGAGCAAGCGAAAGATAAGGTCATGATGGGCGCAGAACGTCGCTCCATGGTTCTGACGCAAGATCAAAAAGAAAAGACGGCTTACCACGAAGCAGGTCACGCCGTTGTTGGTCTGGCATTGCCGCAGTGTGATCCGGTCTACAAAGCGACGATTATTCCACGTGGTGGCGCGTTGGGCATGGTTGTGTCCCTGCCAGAGATCGACCGCCTGAACTGGCATCGTTCTGAGTGCGAAGAAAAGATGGCAATGACCATGGCCGGTAAAGCGGCTGAGATCATCAAATACGGCGCTGATAACGTGTCCAACGGTCCTGCTGGCGATATTCAGCAAGCCTCTGGTTTGGCGCGCGCTATGGTTCTGCGCTGGGGCATGTCCGATAAAGTCGGTAACATTGACTATGAGCAAGCGCATGAAGGCTACAATGGCAACGGCGCTGGTGGTTTCTCAATTTCGGCAGCGACGAAAGAGCTGATCGAAGGTGAAGTGAAACGCATGATCGACGAAGCCTACGAAACAGCGCACCGCATTCTGACTGAAAAGAATGAAGAGTGGGAGCGCCTCGCGCAGGGTCTTCTGGAGTATGAAACGCTTACAGGCGACGAGATCAAGCGCGTGATGAACGGCGAAGCACCGAACGCTGGTTCTGATGAGGATGATACACCTGATCAAGGCAATGCACCTAGCGTGACAGCCATTCCAAAGACCAAGCCTCGGTCCAAGCCATCCGGTGGGATGGAACCTGAACCAACAGCTTAAACCTCTAAAACCCCGGCCAAGCGCCGGGGTTTTTCATTTGGCGTCGTTGCATAGAATTGCGTGATTGTATCGATCACAATTTCTGGATTGATTACGATGCTTTGATAGGTCACCCATACCGTAGGTGAATTCGGAGACTCTATCATGCCAGCCCTAAAACCCACTGAGTACTACGCAACTGTGAACTGGCTGGGGTCGGTCGAAGACAGCTCGGTTAATCTGACGTCGCAAGCGTTGGACAGCATGACTGTCACATTTTCCGGATACGATCCTGAATATCATTCTGGCCTCACACGACCGTCTTGCAGCCGCGTGATCCAACAGTATCCGCGCGACACAAAAATCCGCAACAGCCGTCAGCTTTCAATCGTTTCACAAGAGGAACTGGACCTTATTGCTGAGACGATGGGGCTAGAGACCCTCGCGCCGCGCCTCATTGGTGCATCGGTCGTGATCGAGGGTATTCCAGACTGGAGCCACGTCCCCCCGTCATCGCGCCTTATTGGAGAGGGTGGACCGGGCCTCGTTATTGATATGGAAAATCGGCCCTGCCATTTGCCCGCGCCCTTCATAGATGCTGAAAACCCAGGTCTCGGCAGAGGGTTCAAAGCCGCAGCAAAGGGACGCCGCGGCGTTACGGCTTCTGTGGAACAGGTGGGCACATTGAAGTTGGGCATGAAGCTTCGGCTTCATATTCCTGATCAACCCCTTTGGTCAGAGCTGAGTTAAGCCTTAAACACGAGCGCGGCATATTGTGTCGTGCGGCAGTTTGCCCAGCGGATACGCTTGATTGCGGCTCAAAACCCTTATCTACATCTGTATAGCTTTTGATAAGGTCGAGGAGAGCCACATGAGTTTGAAATATGCAGCACTGATCGCAGCAACTGTTTTTGCAGCGCCTGCCTTTGCAGAGGGCGACGCGGCCAAAGGTGAAAAGACATTCAAGAAGTGCAAGTCTTGCCACATGATCAAAAATGGTGACGACATCATCGTAAAGGGCGGCAAAACCGGTCCAAACCTCTATGGTGTAATCGGTCGTACAGCTGGTACGGTTGAAGGCTACAAATACGGTAAATCCATTGTGGACGCGGGCGAGCAAGGCCTCGTGTGGGATGCAGAAAGCGTCGCTGCATTTACAGCTGACCCAAAGGGTTATCTGAAAGAGGTTTTGGATGATTCCAAAGCAAAGTCCAAAATGTCGTTCCGCCTGAAAAAAGGTGCAGAGGACGTTGTGGCCTATCTTGAATCCGTCGTTGAGTAACTAAGCTCAGGCCTCTGAGTCACAGATTCAGGCAATGACGAAGCTGTGACTGGATAGACAAGGGTGAGGCGGTAAGTTGCAGGTATGAAATCGATTCTCATAGCCCTGCTCTTCGCCGCCTCAGCCGTTTCAGCACAAAGCCCGAGCGGGCGAACGTGCCATGAAGCCGTCCCATGTCCTTTGGGCGAAAGATCCTATCATGTAAAAGAACCCGATGGTTGGGATGGTGTCACGCCGCTCCCCGTTTTGTTTCATTTTCATGGGTGGGCACGGCAGGGGTCATTGATTGTAAACCATGATCGCATCAGCGGCGCGACACGTCGCCGGAATGTGCTGCTGGTTGCGCCGAATGGGTTGAATGAATCTTGGAGTTTTCGTCGCGCAGGGTCGCCCGATACAACGTTTGCACGGGAGGTGATTGACGATGTGAAGGCGCGCTATCCGGTACGCGCGGACCAAATTTTCGTATCAGGCTATTCTTGGGGCGCGAACATGGCTTGGCGATTTGCCTGCGAGGATGCCAATGGGATCGCCGCTTTGCTCGCGATTGCAGGTACGTTGGATCAAGATGAAGAGTGCACAACCGCGCCTGCTGAAGTGCGGCAGGTTTATGGGCTGAACGATCAGGTGTTGCCATTCCCGATGGGGCCTAATGGCGATCAAAATTATCCCGTTCAAATCTGGCGTAACGCGTATAAATGCGGCGCAGGCGAAGCGCTTGGACCTTGGCAACAGGTTTCCTTTTTGACCCTAGAGCGAACAGTTTGGGAAACCTGCGCAACAGGGCGCGTCACTTTGGATTTGCACCCTGGCGGGCACTTTATACCCCACGGCTGGATCGCGCGTCAGCTTGACGAACTTCTGGGGCTAGAGCCGTCCTATCCCTAAACGGTACCTCTGAGAATCGATTTTGAAGCACGACGTCGCATTCGAATGCCGTGAAGTCGCTTGTGTATTTCGGTTCAATTTAGTGTTTCCAAAGCGAAACTTGCACAGGCTTTGCCATGCTGAAATTCCGTTTTTACGGCAAATTATGTCTTAAATGAGTGATCGACCGCCTGCCTATTTCGTAGGTGTTGCTCAAGCAAGGCATAAGTTGTGCCGTTTCGGGAGGATGCTCATGGCGCTTGATGATCGCAAAGGCGTTTGGAAATCTGGTAAAGGCAAGGGGCGCCATACGCCCAAAGGTCGTCAGCTAGAGGACAACGCTTGGGATGATGTTCGCAACCTCCTCGGCGATCAACCGTGCCGTCGCGATCTTCTGATTGAGTACCTGCATCTGCTCCAAGACACCTATGGTCATCTGAGCGCGGCGCATCTGCGCGCGCTGGCCGAAGAGCTGCGCATTTCAATGGCAGAGGTTTATGAGGTCGCGACCTTCTATGCGCATTTCGATGTGGTCAAAGAGGGCGAAACACCGCCGCCAGCATTGACGATCCGCGTTTGCGATTCCTTGTCCTGCGAACTGGCTGGCGCGGAAGCTTTGAAATCCGCTTTGGAAAGCGGGCTTGACGCCGCCGAGGTGCGCGTTTTGCGTGCGCCATGTATGGGACGCTGTGACACTGCGCCTGTGTTGGAGCTGGGCCATCACCATATTGACCATGCAACACCCGAGAAGGTGAATGCGGCCATCGCGGCAGGACATACGCATGCTGATATCCCTGATTATGAGGATTTCGCCGCTTACGAGGCTTTGGGTGGTTATGCGTCGCTTAAAGCCCTGCGCGAGAAGGGTGATTGGGAGCAGGTGCAAGAAACCGTTTTAGACGCGGGGCTTCGTGGTCTTGGCGGCGCTGGATTTCCATCTGGTAAGAAATGGGGCTTTGTGCGTGCGAACGAGGGTACACGTTATCTCGCTGTGAACGGCGATGAGGGTGAACCGGGTACGTTCAAAGATCGCTACTATCTAGAGCGCACACCGCATCTGTTTCTTGAGGGCATGCTGATCGCGGCGTGGGCTGTCGAGGCTGAAACTTGCTTCATCTATATGCGCGATGAATATCCTGCGGTTCTGCATATTCTAGCGCAAGAGATTGCTAAGTTGGAAGAGGCGGGCCTTGTCGAAAAGGGTTACATTGATCTGCGTCGCGGCGCAGGCGCGTATATCTGCGGCGAAGAAAGCGCGATGATCGAGAGCATCGAGGGCAAACGCGGTATTCCGCGTCACCGCCCTCCTTACGTGGCGCAGGTGGGTATCTTCAACAAACCGACACTGGTGCACAACATTGAAACACTGCTGTGGGTCGCGCGCATTGTACGTGAAGGGCCAGAAGTTCTGTCCAGCACAGAAAAGAATGGGCGCAAAGGTCTGCGCAGTTATTCCATTTCGGGCCGCGTTCAAAACCCCGGCGTGCATCTTTTGCCTGCTGGCTCAACGATCATGGATTTGATCGAGGCGGCTGGCGGCATGTTGGAGGGGCATACCTTCAAAGCCTATCAACCAGGTGGTCCGTCGGCAGGGTTGTTACCTGCGTCCATCAACGATGTTCCAATGGATTTTGACACGCTTCAACCGTTAGGCACCTTTATTGGCTCGGCCGCTGTTGTGATCCTTTCGGACAAAGACAGCGCGCGCGGGGCGGCGCTTAATATGTTGCGCTTTTTCGAGGATGAGAGCTGCGGTCAATGTACGCCTTGCCGCGTTGGCTGCGAGAAGGCGGTTAAACTGATGCAGGCCGATAAATGGGATCAACCGCTGCTCGAAGAGCTATGCACAGCTATGGGCGATGCGTCCATCTGTGGTCTTGGTCAAGCAGCGCCAAATCCCATTCGAATGACCATGAAACACTTTGCGGATGAAGTATGATGAGTAGCGCGGTCGCAACTGTCCAAATCGATGACGAACGTGTTCGTGTAACTGAATGGGCGTTCGAGCCGGGCACAGAGACAGGATTTCATGTGCACGGCATGGACTATGTGGTCCTCCCGATGACGTCAGGTGCGCTCACGATTGTTGATGCAGATGGCAATGAAACTGTCAGCGAATTGATCGCTGGCGTCGCCTATTCAAGCACCTCAGGCGTTGCGCACAACGTGATCAACCGGTCCAATCAGAAAATTGTCTTTGTGGAAGTGGAGCATAAATCATGAGCGATCAGATCACATTCACGCTCGATGGTG
>NZ_JBDWVM010000418.1:0-15076 GCF_039984035.1 Planktotalea sp.
GTTCCGCGCCGTTCTGTCCGGCCGTGGTGCACACTAAAACTCAACAAACATTCAACTGATCTAAGGAATTCGACCATGACACATATTCGCAAAGCCGTTTTTCCAGTCGCTGGAATGGGGACACGCTTTCTGCCTGCGACGAAATCAGTACCAAAAGAAATGCTTCCTTTGGTGGATCGCCCATTGATCCAATATGCCATCGATGAAGCCCGCGAAGCTGGCATTGAAGAGTTCATCTTCGTATCCGCAGCTGGCAAAGGCGCACTAGAGGATTATTTCGACACCGCTGCGGCGCTTGAAATGTCTTTGAAGAGCAAAGGCAAAACCGAAGCTCTCAAAGCGCTTGAACCAACGAGAATGCCAGAAGGTGCATTGACGATTTTACGCCAAGGCAAAGCGCTGGGCTTAGGTCACGCAGTGCGTCAAGCACGCCGGTTGATTGGCGACGAAGCGTTCGCTGTCTTGTTGCCTGACGATGTGATCATGGGAAGCAAAGGTGTTTTGGCACAAATGGTTGAAGCCCACAGCCAAGTGGGTGGTCATATGGTTGCAAGCATGGATGTCGCGCGTGAGGCGACCTCTGCATATGGTGTTCTTGATGTTGCGCACCAAAACGGCCGCGTTTTGACGGCGCATGGCATGGTCGAAAAACCACGACCTGATGTTGCGCCTTCCACGCAGGCGGTTGTTGGGCGCTATATTCTCGAAGCTTCTGTCTTCGATCGTTTGGCAGATTTGGGGCCGGGTGCAGGCGGCGAATTGCAACTCACCGACGCGATAAACGCAGATGCGGGCAAGGCCGGGCTTTCAGGCTATCAGTTTGCAGGCGAACGTTTCGATTGTGGGTCAATTCAGGGCTTTGTTCAGGCGACAGCAGCCTTTGCAATGCAACGTGGCGATCTGGCTGATGAATTCACAGCATTTATTCGGTCCCGCCAAAGTGCAGCAAAACAAGCCGCTTGAGTACAGACCCTATCCTTTCGGATAGGGTCCTATCCAGAATCCCGAAAGCGCTCTTTAATCTTCTGTGGCATATACGTCCCAGAACGCTATGAGGATTAAAATATGTTTACTCGATTTCAAACGCTGGTGACAGCTCTTGGCCTTTTCTGTGCCACGATGAGCCCGACTTTTGCAGAAGATATCGCCGCACCTGAGGGCGAGGTCATTTTGACGGTCAGCGGCACACCAGATGTTGCTAATGTCGGTGACACTCTACAGTTTGACCGCGATACCTTTGCGGCGCTGGGCTTACAGACGATTGAAACAACGACCATCTGGACAGAAGGCATGCAGAGCTTTGAAGGTGTTCCGCTTGCAACGCTGACCGCGCTTTTTGGCGTTGAAGACGGAACGCTGAACGCAACGGCGATCAACGATTACACGGTTGAAATCCCTGTATCAGATGCTGTTGAAGGCGGTCCGATCATCGCTTTCATGATGAACGGCGAAGAGATGTCATTGCGCGACAAGGGCCCACTTTGGGTAGTCTACCCCTATGACTCAAAAGCAGAATACAGAACCGAAGTTGTCTATTCTCGTAGTATCTGGCAGCTCGACAGACTCGAAGTGGTTGAGTAACCGCTCTCTAAAATCGCGCACACGCGGGAGAACTTTGTGTCCAAAGACTCATCACTGCTGACAAAAGCTGGTCGTACGATTGCTGTACTGATCAGCTTTTTGGCGTCTATGACCATCGCATTTTTGGTGTGGAACGTTATTGACGAAATCGATGCGCAAAGTTCTGCGCAATCTGACAATGTTCAGTGGTCTTTGTCCCAAGCTGAGGTCGAATTCCACGAATTCAAAGGCCGCTTAGGAGAAGATACGAACCTCACATCTGTGCGCAGACGCTTTGATATTTTCTACAGCCGCGTTCGCACGATTCGGAGTGCAGATGTCTTTTCTGATCTGCGCGCTAGTACCGATTTTGCGAGGTATTTGGATGAGGTCGAAGCGTTTCTGGATGCGTCGGTTCCTATCGTTGACAGCAAAGACGACGTGATGGTGCAGCGCATTCCAGAACTGTTGTTGATGTCGAATGAAATACGGCCATCTGTCCGTGCTTTGTCGAATGCTGGCCTCAAACAGTTTGCTCAAAAATCCGATAAACAGCGAGAGGCCGTTGCACGCACAATGACCCAGTTGGCTGTGGCCCTCGCCGTGCTTATCTCGGCCTTGGGTTTGGGCATTATTTACCTCAACTCGCTCAACAAATCGATCAGCCGACGGGAACGTGAACACGCTCAGACAGCGACGCGGATCAACACGATCATGAGCACCTCTCATGACGCGGTCGTTGTGAGCGACAACACAGGAAAAATCACGGATTTCAACAACGCTGCGGAACAGATTTTCGGACATAAAGCCGAAGATGTGATTGGTAAGGATCTGGGCAATATCATTGTGCCTGAACATCTGCGCGAGTTGCATTTTGCGGGAATGAAACGGATGCGCGAAAGCGGGGAACGCCGCGTGGTTGGTCACGGGCGTGTCCAGCTTGAAGCGATGCGCTCGGACGGATCACTTTTCCCTGTCGAGCTTGCTATTCAGTCGGCTCATGCAGATGAACGCGAGATTTTTATCGCATTTTTGCGCGATATTTCACAACAAGTCGCCGATGAAATCGAATTGATCGAAGCACGGGACAAAGCGATTGCAGGTGAGCAAAGCCGTTCTGAGTTTTTGGCAACGATGAGCCACGAAATTCGCACGCCTTTAAACGGGCTGCTTGGGAATATGAGCCTTTTGAAGGACACGCAGCTGACGGTTAAACAAGAAACTTTCATGCGAAATATGGAAACGTCCGGTCGGCTTTTGTTGAGCCATGTTTCGGACGTTTTAGACATCGCTCGCTATGACAGCGGTAAGACCGTTGCGCGTTGTGAACCTTTGAACCTGTCAGCGCTGTTGCAGGATATCGTCGACAGTCAAAGCGGCATGGCCACGGCCCATGGCACAACGCTTGATTGGGGGTGGAGCGGCAAACCGCAACATTGGATCGAAAGCGACTCCGAGCGATTGCAGCACATCTTGATGAACTTGATCGGTAACGCGGTCAAATTTACCCGTGATGGGCGCGTTTCGGTAACGGTTTCGTGGAAAGAGGGTCGTATCGAATTTGATATCGAGGACACTGGCATTGGTATCTCAGATGATCTGAAGGGACAGATTTTTGATGAGTTCGTGACAGGCGATACCTCTTATGATCGCGATGTAAGTGGTACTGGCCTTGGCCTGAGTATCGTGCGCCGCTTTGTGGACCTTTTGGAGGGGCAAGTCTCTGTGGAGAGCACGCTTGGCGAGGGCAGCACGTTTCGAGTGATTTTACCCGCTGCCGCTGCCGATGAACAATTGGAAACAGAAGTTGAAGGCAGTGTTCATACCTTCCTTGTGCCACAGCGCGTTCTTGTCGTGGAAGACAATGAAATTAACCGTTTCGTTGTACGTAAAATGCTGGAAGCGGATGGCCACGAAGTTGAAGAAGCCTTTAACGGGCGCGAAGGCGTCCTTAAAGCAAATGAAGAACGTTTTGATCTTATTTTGATGGATATCTCTATGCCGGTTCTCGATGGACGCAGCGCAACGCGCGAAATCCTAGAGGGGCATGGCGCGTCCTCAAAGTCCCGAATTGTTGCACTGACGGCGAATGTGTTGCCCGAAGAGCGGAAAGATTTTTTTGCACTTGGGATGCAAGATGTCCTGACCAAACCCTTATCCAAAGACGCATTGCGCAAGGTTTTGAGCGGGTTTGATTTATCTGATACTGCCCCGGAGAATGATATGATTGACAAGCGCCATAACGCTGAGACGCAAGAGGTTTTGGGGCCAGAAGGCTATGCGACCATGCTTGGAAAATTTGACGACGAAGTGTCAGCATTCGCGCAATGGATCGATGCTGATCGTGATTTAGAAACGCTTGCTGGGCGTGCACATAAACTGGCCGGATCAGCCGCCTTGTTTGGTGCGGTCACGCTAGCGGGACAACTGAAAGAGTTGGAAACTGCAGCGCGCGCAGGCGACGAGACTGCATTGGCGAAAATGCGCGCTAAGACAATGCAGCTTTGTGGCGATACGCGCCAAGCGCTAAACGCTTAACTAGCGTAGACCTAACGAGACTGCCCCAGCGATACCGAGGACACGGCCAATCTCTGCGAGATTGGTAACCGTGCTGTCGTAGCAGGCAATCGCGTCACCAGGCAGCAGATAGGGATCATAATCATCGCGATCTGCACGACGTAGCAGATCCTCGATGTCACGTTCTATCACGACTGAGATCCCATTGGTCGGGTTGCGCGAGAACAGAACCGATGATCGATCCGCGCTCGTGCTACGAGCACCGCCAACGCAGTTTGAGTCAATGACAGCCTGCATATACCGCGTCCCATAGGGAACTTCGCGCACGGTCTGCCCGATTGCGGAACTTGCGTTGTCAGTTGCGGGCTGGGTCAGGTTTGACAGGAACAAGCTCACGCCGGGAGGGCTGATTGGGCTTGGCCGCATCAAATCATCTTGGAAACACTGGCGGCTAGGTACGAAAATCTCGTCACCCGTCAAAAGCATAATGTCGACAGCATTCGAGCCTTCAAAAACGCCCCGCATATCAAGGCGATAGCTGCGGCCTGCACGTCGAACTTCAACAGAGGAAATGTCAGCATCGGGCCGCACGCCGCCAGCCGCACGCAAAGCTGCGGACAGGTTGCGCCCCTCAGTTGAGGCGCCGAGTGCAGCCTGACGTCTTGCATCCAGATTGTCGCCGCGTACACCGCCGATTTCAACAGAGTGGGCTTCAAACACAGCGCCAGACACGCCAACGGTCACCGAGGCAAAGTCAGAGGCTCTCACAGAGACGCGTGGTGCATTGGTGTAAAAATCTTCGGACAGCAAAACGTCAATGATGTCTGCTTCGATTTCAGAGGTTGATCGCCCTTGCGCGCGGATAGGCGGCAGGAAAGGCAATTTGAGTTTGCCATCCCGAGAAATCACATATTCACCGTTGAAGGTTTCATCATCACCGATGCGCACGTCGAGCAAATCATTGCGAGACAACCGCTCGCCCCGCAACGCTGCTGCCGCGATTGTCGATCCCTTGCCTGCGCCTTTGGTTCGAGACGCAGCACCGTAGGGAAGGCATTTCGAAGCATTGATATCGGCCGAGCGGAGAAAATCAGCATTCGCGCGCGTCACATGTGGCTCACGGTATTGCGCCTGATAGCCGCCGCCAGACGCAACCGGTTCAATGTTGTCAGGGCGATCGTAGCTCGCGCATCCAGTCGCAAGTGCAAAACCGCTTATTGCACAAACTGTGACAAAGGGATGGGCCATGCGGATCTCCGATAACGGCGTGGTTACTCAGTTTGCTACTACATTGACGTCAGTACAGGCTAGTGGCGAAGTTTACCTGCACTGCATTTCTATCCCAAAGGATAGCTGTTGATGCCTTTGGGCCACTGATCTGGCCTTTGGCGCGCAAGACATGCACGCGGTTTGGCGTCACATTTAGGGCAACTGAAAAACAGGTGCCCTTGGACAATGCCAACCCAAATCAAAACTTTCACCACAAGCTTAATGGCTTACGGCGCATCCGAGGTGGCTTCCAAAGCGTCCCGTTTGTTGGTCGTTGTCGCTGTGGCGCGCAGTTTGGATTTGACAGAAATTGGCGTTGCAGCCGCGGCGATTGCCGCTGGGGATATTCTGAAAGCACTCACAGAAAATGGTGTCGGTCAGCGCATTATTGCAGCCTCTGACGAGGCGCTGGAAGCGACTTGCGCCACCGCGAGCCGGATTTTCTGGATGTGGTGTTTTGGCCTTTTTGCAGCTCAAGCGCTGATCGCCGGAGTTCTTTATTTCTCAAGCGGGAACGCGGTTCTTGCTGGGTTGATCGTGTTGATGGGCGTTGAATATCTGTTCATGCCCGCAGGATTGGTTCAGGTCGCCCTAGCGATGCGTGCAGGCAAGATGAAACAAACTGCCGCGATTGGCGGGGCGCAGCTTGTCGGCGCGAACCTTCTATCTGTTGCGATGGTTTTGATTTGGCCGTCTGCAATTGCGCTTATCCTGCCACGTGTTTTGTCCGCACCTATTTGGTTGTTTGCTGTCCGACGCCTACAACCTTGGTCCAGAACGGGGTCTTCCTTCGCCCCACTCAAGCCATTTCTCACCTATGGCTGGGCTGTTCTGGGGGTGGAGGTCGTCAAGGTTCTGCGCTTGCAAGCTGATAAAGTCGTCATCGGCTTTACGCTGGGCGCAGAAACCCTTGGCCTTTACTTCATGGCCTTCAATGCTGGGTTGAGCCTTTCAAACGCCTTCACCAGCGCGTTTTCCACCGTCTTGTTTCCGCTGTTGGCGCAAGCCAAGGATCAGGTTCAATCGCTTCGCCAAAGTCTATTCGTTGGCCTTGCGATGATCGTTCCACTGGTCGTTCTGCAAGCGCTTCTCGTGCCACTTTATGTTCCGGTTTTGCTCGGTGCGGGTTGGGAAGACATTGATCCGCTGGTTCAAGTTCTCTGCTTGGTCGCAATTCCGACGACGATCTGGGCCACTGCTGCGGGGTGGTTGCGCACAAACGACAGACCACATGTCGAGTTCGCTGTAACGGCCTTCCTTGCCTTGCTGATCGTCGTCAACGCGCTCGTGATCGGTCCTCTCGGTCTCATGGAACTGGTCATCGGATACGCGTCGATCACAACGCTCATCATGTGCGGCGGCGCTTACATCACGCTGCGCTCCGCCTTCACCCCTTCTAACCGCATGGTGACGCTATGACTTCCTTTGCAATAATCATTCCTTGCTTCAACGCAGAGAGAACCCTAGCCGCCACTTTGGATTCCATTCGCTCGCAAAGCCATGGCGATTGGAGCGTCCTTTGTGTGGATGACGGATCAAGCGACACAACACGTGCGATTGTTCAACATTTCAACAAACTCGACGGCCGCATCTCACTAGTGATCAACGACGGCAAAGGGCCAAGTTGCGCGCGCAATATGGGAGCCTTCGAAAACCATGGCGCAGATGTAATCGCCTTTTGCGACGCAGATGATCTTTGGGCTCCTGAGAAACTCGCTCAATTGCAGTCATGTTTTGCAGATACTTCGGTTGATGCAGGGTATGGGCAAATTGCATTCTTTCAGGACTCGATTGCCGACGCGCAAACCGTTTCTACGGTCCCGCAGGGTGACCTTACAATTGAGATGTTGTTGGCAGAGAACCCTGTCTGCACAATGTCAAACATTGCCGTTCGCACCGACCTGTTTCGGGCAACCGGCGGTTTCGATACCGAAATGGTTCACAATGAAGACCTAGATTGGCTCATTCGCTTGGTCGGCGGCGGTGCGCGTGTGCTTGGTGTAAACGCACTGCAAACCTACTACCGCACTAACCCAAATGGCCTGTCGAGTGATCTCGAAGCGATGACGCTCGGACGTCGCAAAGCAATCGAAACAGCCGCGCGCTTTGGCGTCGTGCCAAGCCGTTCCTCAAATGCAATCTACGACCGATATCTTGCGCGCCGCGCGCTGCGATTAGGCCATGGGCGCCTTGCCGCGCTCGGTTTTGCGCTGCGCGGTGTCTTCACCAGCCCACTTGGCTTTTTCAATTCACCCAAACGCGGGGCTCTGACGCTCAGCGCGGCGTTGCTTGCCGTGGTTCTTCCCACTGGCCTCACACGCGCGCTCTTTTCCCGCTAACCTCATCTGGAGAACTTCTATGCCTGTCGCTTCCATTATCGTTCCAGCCTTCAACGTTGCGAAAACAATTGCAGAAACACTGGACGCTCTTCTGGCCCAGACGTTCCAAGATTTCGAAATCATTGTCGTTGATGACGGCTCAACAGACCGAACCGTGGACGTTCTTGAAAACTATAGCGACGATCCACGTGTACGTATCGTTTCGCAGCGAAACCGTGGATTGGCCGGGGCACGCAACACTGGCATCCACGAAGCGGTGGGGACGTATATCGGATTTTGTGACGCGGATGATGTTTGGGAACCCGCGAAACTTCAGGTCCACGTCAACCACCTGGGGCGTAACCCTGACATCGGCATTAGCTATTCTGGCTCATCTTTGGTTGATGACGAGGGTACTGATCTGTGCATCGCGCAGCGCCCGCGTTTGCATGGGATCACGGCGGCTCATATCCTCAAGCGCAATCCGATTGGCAATGGGTCAGCCGCAGTGATCCGACGTGAGGTCTTTGACGAAATTGCATATCGTCCGCGTAGCGAACGTGAACGTTGCTGGTTTTTCGATGAGACCTTTCGTCAGTCTGAAGATATCGAATGCTGGCTGCGTATTGCCCTGACCACTGGCTGGGAATTTGAGGGCGTCTCTGGTCTATTGACCCGCTACCGTGTCAATTCCAGTGGCCTTTCTGCGTCAACGGATCGCCAATTGGAGTCTTGGGAACGCGTCGTCGCTAAACTTGCCGCTATTCAACCTGCATTTTTTGCGCGTCATCTTAAAGCGGCACGCGCTTATCAGCTCCGTTACCTCGCACGTCGCGCTATCAGCGATGGTCAGGGTGAGCGCGCTGTTGAACTGTCCAAAGCCTCGCTGAGCGGTTCATTGCGCCCTCTCTTTGAAGAGCCAAGTAAAACGCTCACTACGCTCGGCGCGACGATGGTCCTACGGTATGCGGGACCAGCGGCGTTGGGCGCGATGATGCCGAAAAAAGGACCGAAATCATGAGCAAGACGCGCACTGTTGTGCTTCACCTTGTTGACGATACGACGGCGGGCGGCGTCATGCAGGTCATTGACTTCTTGACGAACTCACGTCGCTTGGCGCGCGACGCTGAGCATCGCGTTGTGTCCGTGTTACGCGGAAAATTCTCTGGAGTTCCAAAAGGCGCGGATGTTCTTGTCTCTCACACGGCGATCAGCTGGAGCACGTTGCCGGGTTTGGTCGCGCTTCGTGCATCATTCCCCAAAACGCCAATCATCCACGTTGAGCACAGCTATACCGAGGCATTTGTTGCACATAACGTGCGCCGCAAAACCCGCTTTGGGTGTTTGCTGAAGGTCGCGTTTGCACTGTTCGATCGCGTTGTGGCCGTGTCGCGTGCACAAGCGCGTTGGATTTTGGAAAACAAGTTGTGTTCTGAGCGTCGTCTCGTGACGATCCAGTCTTGTGTAGATCTGTCGTCTTTTCGTGCATTGAAAGCGGTTGAAGGCCCTGTTCGCACATTCGGTGCTATCGGACGACTTGATCCGCAAAAGGGTTTTGATGTTCTTATCGAGGCGTTCACAGAGATTGAAAACCCTGCGTTGCGTTTGATCGTTACAGGGCAGGGGCCTGAACTTGAAAAACTGCAGGCACTGGCGGGCGATGATCCAAGAATTTCCTTTGCGGGCTACACCGCTGATGCCAGCGCCGCCTATGCGCGTGTCGATGCGGTCGTTATGCCCTCGCGGTGGGAAGCCTATGGCCTCGTTGCTATCGAAGCGCTTGCCGCACGGCGCGCGGTTTTGTGCGCAGATGTCGATGGTATGCGAGATCATTCCATACATGGTGCGCAATACATTGAAAAAGCCACTGTTGCTGGGACCAAATCCGCGATTGAGAAGCTGGTTCAGCGTTCTGAAACAACTGAAATCACCGGTGTTGATCGTCCATTTTCGATTGTCGAAGCAAAGGCTGAATCTGATTGGTTAAACTTAATCGCTGAGACAACTGAGCGGCGCCTCGTGCCGGAAAATGCAGTCGCTTAAGACATAAATAACGACGCTGTGCGCGTGGTTCTTTCGCGCTAGTCGAAAGAGGAACATCTTGTGAACGTTTCCTGCTTGGGTTAAGTCTATTGCTTAGCGCAAAGCAAACTGTTGTATTGCAGGTAGGAGGCCGCACTATATGCTGACATCACTCGAACTTTGCGCTGGTGCAGGCGGCCAAGCACTTGGCCTTGAACGCGCCCAGTTCGACCATGTGGCTTTGGTGGAAATCGATAAACACTGCTGCAACACGCTACGCCATAACCGACCGAAATGGACCGTGCGCGAAGAAGATATGCGCGTTTTCAAGGAGGACGCTAAATCCTTCCAAGGCGTCGATCTGTTGGCGGGTGGCCTACCTTGTCCGCCGTTTTCCAAAGCGGGCAAACAACTTGGACCTGCGGATGAACGCAATCTCTTTGACGACGCTATAGATATTATCGATGTGATGCGCCCAAAGGCGGTCATGATCGAAAACGTTCGAGGCTTCTTGGATGCGGTGTTCGAAGACTATCGCACGCACCTCAAAGCGCAGCTCAAAAAACTGGGCTATTTTTCCGAAGCTGTTTTGCTAAACGCCTCTGATTTTGGCGTGCCCCAGCTGCGCCCACGCGTGGTGATCATGGCAATTGAAGAAACGCGGCTGGAGCACTTTGAATGGCCGACCCGAGGTTTGATAAAGCCTAAAACAGTGGGCGAAACGCTGTTGCCGATGATGCAGGCGAATGGCTGGCCTGGGGCCGAAGCATGGGCCAAACAAGCCAACGAGATTGCGCCGACGATTGTCGGTGGCAGTAAGAAACACGGTGGCCCAGATTTGGGCCCAACGCGGGCGCGCAAGGCGTGGGCATCCCTTGGTGTAGAAGGGCGCACCATTGCGCCCGAAGCGCCGATGCCGGATCATGAAGGTATGCCGCGTCTTACGGTTGCGATGGTTGCGAAGATTCAAGGGTTTCCAGATGACTGGCATTTTACTGGCGCGAAAACCAACGCCTATCGCCAAGTCGGAAATGCTTTTCCACCGCCTGTTGCAGAGGCCGTAGGTCGTCAATTGCACGCGGCCTTGTCGGTTCGAAAGCTTCACGCCGTCGCTTAGGATCAGAACCTTAGTCTAACGCTGTTCGATTTCGACAAACGACGACTCCACCTTCCTTTTGATATGAGGCACCATTCTAGAATGCGAATGTTGCCTTCAGATGTGATTCCCGGTCATCCAGATTTCGAGGCTTTGAGCGAAATTCGAGATGGTATTTTCAAGCTCGCATCGGGGGGCGAGACCGTAAGGCGTGCCTTCCCCCAAGCGATCCGAGATGCCATTGATTTCGTGCTGGACCCGATCCGCACAGGGCGCACTGAATTGCATGAATTGGACAATGTGGAAAAGACCTTTGTTGGTCTTAAAATCGAACATTATGTTCGTGATTTTCTGGGCGCGCCCAAGGGGGTTCGAGACTTGGTGATCGACGGACAAGACGTTGATATCAAAAACACTCTTGATAACAGCTGGATGATCCCACCCGAAACATATGCTCATGAAGATCCTTGCCTTGTGATTACGTCAAAAGAAGATGAAAGCACATGTTGGATGGGGGTCATGTTAGCGCGTCAGGAGTATCTGAATGCGCCCAATCGTGACGGCAAACGTGGGGTGAAGTCCGGCGCTGTTCGCAACATTCTCTGGCTCGTCGAGGGCGCAGATTACCCGCCATCTGTCTGGCGCGACTTTGACATGGCACAGTTCAATGAATTGCGAAAACTGCAACCCGGAACCCTTAGGGCAGCGACATTCTTTCGGAATAACATTGATACCGTTGTGCCGCGCGAGGTTGTCCAAGCCTTGCTCCACGATCAGTTGGACCCATTGAAACGATTGAGAAAAAACCAAGGTGCTCGAGGCGTTTTAGAGCCTAAGGGCATCGCGTTGCTTTCAGGGTCGTTCGGTCGCAAAGTTCTCAACGCGCTTGGCCGCGCTGAGATCGCAAACGACGCGTTCTTGGCAATCACACCGCGCACAGACGACGAACGAAGGGCGCTGATCGAACTCGGTGCGATTGAATCCAACGTGTAATTGGCTTGTTTTTTTTAAGGTAAATTTTCGCGCTTGCCGCAAGGGAAACTTTTTTCCTTTCGCATATTGCAACCTCTGGCGTCTTCTCTTACCGATACAGGCAAATAGGCTGTTGAGCAGAGAATCCTTTGCGACACGGTCATCTAATCATCCGTCGGGGGGCCCTTAGGGGCTGAGAGGTGCGCAAGCGCTGACCCGTCGAACCTGATCCGGGTTATGCCGGCGTAGGGAACGGGTAGATTGTGCAAGCGAGCGTTTGCACGAGACTCATTCTCGCGTTGTCACGACCCTTTATTGGAGACGTGGCTACGTGACGAAGAAAATCCCAAACGTTTTGACCATCGCAGGTTCCGATAGCGGCGGTGGCGCTGGTATTCAGGCTGATCTGAAGGCGATGTGCGCCAATGGAGTGTTTGGCGCCAGTGTAATCACTGCGATCACGGCTCAGAACACATGCTCGGTTACAGGTGTGCATGAGGTTCCTGTTGACCTCGTGGTCGCGCAAATCGATGCTGTTTTGTCAGATATCGACGTCGCTGCCATCAAGCTTGGCATGTTATTTTCCGTCCCAATCATCGAAGAGACTGCTCGTCGACTTTCGGGGTTTAATGGGCAGGTCGTTGTGGATCCGGTCATGATCGCAAAGTCTGGTGATGCGCTTTTGCAGGATGCGGCAGTGGATGCGCTTATCGCTCATATTTTGCCGCTTGCGGATATTCTCACGCCCAATTTGCCAGAGGCTGCACACCTGCTGAAGTGTGAAGAGGCGAAAACGCCAGAAGAGATGCAAGATCAAGGCAAGCAGTTGCTCGCGCTCGGCCCGAAGGTGGTTCTTATGAAGGGCGGTCATGCCATCGGCGGTGTCTGCACGGATATCCTCGTTGACGCGGACGGCAGGGTTACAACATGCGCTGCGCCCCGTATTGAAACGCAAAACACTCACGGCACAGGCTGTACATACTCTGCCGCGATTGCTGCGTTTCTGGCTCATGGCCATCAGCTCGGCGAGGCTGTGGAGGCTGCACATGCCTATCTTCAGGGCGCAATCAAAGCTGCGGATGCCTTAAACGTCGGCGCTGGTCACGGACCTGTTCATCATTTCCATGATATCTGGTCATGATGGACATCACGATCATTGGCGCTGGGGTCGCGGGGCTGTGCATCGCGCGCACGCTGATCGATCGAGGCGCAAGCGTGCTGTTGATTGATCGGCACGATCACCTTGGCCCGCATGCCTGTTCTTGGTGGGCTGGGGGAATGCTTGCCCCGTTTTGTGAAGGCGAAAGCGCTGAAGAAGCGGTTGTTCGTTTGGGGGGCGAAGCCGCCGATTGGTGGGCTGCGAAAACCGGTCAGGTCCAGCGCTGTGGCTCACTTGTCGTGTCGCCAACGCGTGACAAATCAGACCTAGCTCGATTTGCACGCCGCACGAGCGGTTTTCGTGAAGTGAACAGCGAAGAAATAGCCGCGCTTGAACCAGATATTGCGCAACGTTTCTCAAGGGGGCTGTTCTTTGAAAGCGAAGCGCATCTCGCCCCGCGTAAGGCGCTTGAGACGCTGCGGGCGAGCCTTTTGGCGGATGGCGCGCGCTTTGTTCAGGAAGACGCAGAACCGGACGCATATGCGCAAAAAGGGATCACCATTGATTGCCGCGGGTTTGAAGCAAAAACCGACTTGAAGGACCTACGCGGTGTCAAAGGGGAAATGCTGATTTTGTCCTGTCCTGACGTGTCTCTCAACAGGGCTATCAGAATGCTTCACCCACGCGTTCCGCTTTACGTGGTGCCGCGCGGCGACGGAATTTTTATGCTTGGTGCCACGATGGTTGAGGGCCGTGCGAGTAAACATGTCAGTGCGCGCGCGATGCTTGAATTACTGAGCGCGGCCTATGCGCTGAATCCGGCGTTTGGCGAAGCTGAGGTTCTGGAGATTGGGGTTGATAGCCGTCCCGCCTTTCCCGACAACCTGCCGCGCATTCGCCGTGATGGAAACCTGATCCGAGCAAATGGATTGTACCGACATGGATTTCTCTTGGCACCCGCCTTGGCGCGGATGGTGGCGGATTTGATTTTACTGAACATAACACCCGAGGTGATGGATGAGACTGCTGCTTAATGGTGCGTCAATCGACGCAGAGGTCAGAACATTGGCCGATCTTTTAGAGAGCGAAGGTTTTGGCGATGCCAAAGTTGCAACGGCGGTTAATGGAACCTTTGTTCCAGCAGCGGAGCGCGGGCAGCATGAGCTCCACTTGGGCGACGCGGTTGAAGTTCTTGCCCCGATGCAAGGGGGATAGATGATGCGCGCGTTTTACGGAACGACGTTAGCCAACGGGTTTATGTTGGGCACGGCGCAATACCCGTCACCTGCAATTTTGGCAGATGCCTTTCAACGCAGTGGCGCAAGCGTGGCCACGGTTTCACTGCGCCGCGAAAGTGGGCAGGACAGGGCGGGGCAGGATTTTTGGCAATTGATCCGCGACCTTGATGTTCATGTTCTGCCAAACACGGCCGGCTGTCACAGTGTGAAAGAGGCGGTTACGACCGCGCATATGGCGCGCGAAGTGTTCGGCACCAAATGGATTAAACTCGAAGTAATCGGCGAAGAAGACACGCTGCAGCCAGATGTTTTCGGTCTGCTCGAAGCGGCGCGCATATTGTCGGAAGACGGGTTTCAAGTGTTTCCCTATACAACCGAAGATTTGGTGGTGGCTGACAGATTATTGCATGTCGGCTGCGAGGTTTTGATGCCATGGGGCGCACCCATCGGTTCGGGCCGTGGTTTGAACAACGTATTCGGGCTGCGCGCAATGCGGGCGCATTTTCCCGATGTGCCTTTGGTGATTGACGCGGGGCTGGGCTTGCCGTCGCAAGCAGCACGCGCAATGGAAATGGGCTTTGATGCGATCTTGCTTAACACCGCTGTTGCGAAGGCTGGCGATCCTGCGGCAATGGCAGAAGCCTTTGGCATTGCCATTCGAGCTGGGCAGCTTGCCAGAATGGCCGATCCGATGGAGCCGCGCGATATGGCAGCGCCGTCCACTCCCGTCATTGGAAAGGCGTTTCTGGAATGAAACTAGATCGCTTTTACCCGATTTTTGACAGTGCAGACTGGATCGAACGGCTTGTGCCGCTTGGCATCAAGCTTGTTCAGATTCGGATCAAAGACGCCACGCCTGATGTGGTTGTTGCGCACATTGAACGGGCGAAACAGGTGTGCGCGCAATATGATTGCACATTGATTATCAACGATTATTGGCAAGCCGCGATTGAGACGGGGTGTCAATATGTGCACCTTGGACAAC
>NZ_JBDWVM010000419.1:0-10546 GCF_039984035.1 Planktotalea sp.
CGATTTTCAGACCGCCGCGCAGTTTGTTCACTACGAGAGTTGCAAGCGCTTCGCCTTCAACATCTTCAGCAATGATCAAAAGTGGCTTCTGGGACTGGATCACTGACTCGAGCAGTGGAACCATTGCTTGCAAGGAAGAAAGCTTCTTCTCGTGCAGCAAGATCATGCAGTCTTCGAGCTCTGCAGTCATTTTGTCTGGGTTTGTCACGAAGTATGGTGACAGGTAACCGCGGTCGAACTGCATGCCTTCAACAACGTCAGTCTCTGTTTCGAGGCCTTTGTTCTCTTCAACAGTGATAACGCCTTCGTTGCCGACTTTCTGCATCGCGTCTGCGATTTGACGACCGATTTCCGCTTCGCCGTTTGCAGAGATTGTACCAACCTGAGCAACTTCGTCTGAATCGGATACTGGACGCGCTGCCGCTTTAACCGCTTCAACAACTTTCGCTGTTGCAAGATCGATACCGCGCTTAAGGTCCATTGGGTTCATGCCAGCTGCAACGGATTTCAGACCTTCGCGAACAATCGCTTGTGCCAGAACTGTTGCAGTTGTTGTGCCGTCGCCTGCTTCGTCGTTGGTACGGGAAGCAACTTCCTTAACCATCTGTGCGCCCATGTTTTCGAACTTATCTTCAAGCTCGATCTCTTTGGCGACAGAAACACCATCTTTCGTGATGCGCGGCGCGCCGAAAGATTTGTCCAGAAGAACGTTGCGACCTTTAGGGCCGAGTGTCACTTTAACAGCATCTGCAAGTGTGTTGACACCAGCCAGCATGCGATTGCGTGCATCTGTGTCGAATTTTACGTCTTTAGCAGCCATTATGAATGCTCCTACTTAAATTAGTTTGAAATGCGAGTTTGGAAAACTGTCGATTAAGACAGGATGCCCAAGATGTCGCTTTCTTTCATCATCAACAGCTCTTCGCCGTCGACGGAAACTTCTGTGCCGGACCATTTGCCGAACAGAACGCGATCGCCGTCTTTGACTGCCATTTCGATCAGCTCACCGCTGTCTTTGCGGGCGCCTTCGCCACAAGCAACGATTACGCCTTCAGCAGGCTTTTCTTTTGCGCTATCGGGGATGATCAATCCGCCAGCAGTTTTTTCTTCGCCTTCTGTACGGCGAACCAACACGCGGTCGTGAAGCGGTTTCAATGCCATCTTTGTAGCTCCTTAAGCTCAAAGGGTTTCAATTCTCGCCTCATCTTTCAGAGGCGTTATCACTCACCTAGGTTGAGTGCTAACGCGACATAGGTAGGGAAGCTGTTTGAATGAGTCAACGGGGCCGTTGAGAATAATTTTCTGCAAAAGATTTGGCATTGTTATGGATGGCAAAGCGATAACGATCGCTCAGAGGAAATTCGCGAAGCTAACTATGAAAAACAAAGGACGGGTGGCGCTTCGCCGCCCGTCCTTTACATTCATTTATTAACGCTACTCTTAAGCCGCCAAGCCGCGCCCTTTGAGCAAGGCTTCGACACCCGGCATACGACCGCGGAACTCCATGTACAGCTCTGTCGCGTCTTTTGAGCCACCAGAACTCAGCACAGTATCCGCGAGACGTTTGGCTGTCGCGCTGTCGAAGGGATCACCCACCTCTTCAAACGCTTCAAACGCATCGGCATCCATGACTTCGGACCACATGTAGCTGTAATAACCACTGGAATAACCATCCCCCGCAAACACATGTGCAAACTGCGGTGTTGCGTGGCGCATACCAATCGCACGCGGCATGCCGATATCAGCCAAGACCTCGGCCTGCTTTTGCATCGGATCGGCTGGAGGCGTGCCCTCGTGAAAGGCCAAATCAACAAGCGCAGAAGCCACATATTCAACCGTGGCAAAGCCCATATCATAAGTCGCCGCGCCTAGCACTTTGTCGAGCAACGCCTTTGGCATTGCTTCGCCGGTTTCTGCATGCGTTGCAAATTCTGCAAGCACTTCAGGCACCTCGAGCCAATGCTCATAAAGCTGGCTTGGTAATTCCACGAAATCGCGTGCAACGGAGGTGCCTGACACGCTCTCATATTCCACATCGGACAACATTTGATGCAGCGCATGACCAAATTCATGGAACAACGTGCGCGCATCGTCGTAGCTCAGCAGCGCAGGCTTGCCCTCGGACGGTTTTGCGAAATTACACACGTTGATGACAATCGGGCTTTGCACATTCGGTTTCTTGGCCTGCGCGCGCATCGCAGAGCACCATGCGCCAGAGCGTTTGGAACCGCGCGCAAAGTAATCGCCGATGAAAACCGCGATGTGTTTGCCATCTTTCGTGACTTCCCAAGCGCGACAATCCTCGTGATAAAGCGGCAAATCCAGCGGGGCGAAGTCCAGACCAAACAGGCGCGTTGAGCAGGCAAAGCTGGCCTCGATCATCCGGTCTAGCTGCAGATACGGCTTGAGCTCCGCTTCATCCAGATCATGCTCCACCTTGCGACGTTTCTCTGAATAATAGCGCCAATCCCATGGCTCTAGCGGGCCTGTTATGCCATCGGCATGCAGCATCTCTTCTAGGATCGCAGCGTCTTTGTTCGCCTGCGCTTTGGCAGGTGTCCACACCTGCATCAACAAATCGCGCACCGCGTCTGGCTTTCCTGCCATTTCGGTCTCTAACTTGTAGTGCGCGAAATCAGGGTAGCCGAGCAAAGCCGCGCGTTCAGCACGAAGGGCCAAAGTTTCACCCGCAATCCCACGGTTGTCGGTTTCCCCGCCATTCGCACCGCGCGCAGCCCAAGCGTTGTAAGCCTTTTCGCGCAAATCGCGTTGCGGGCTGAATTGCAAGAAAGGTACGATGAGCGAACGGGACAGTGTCACGACTGCGCCATCGACCTCTTTTTCCGCACCAGCGCCGCGCGCGGCGTCTTGCACGAAGTCAGGTAATTCGCTGAGCGCCTCATCAGACAATTCCATGAACCAATCGGATTCGTCCTTTAGAAGATTCTGCACGAATTCAGTTCCAAGCACAGCCAAACGCGACTTCACGCTTGTCATCTTCTCCTCTTCCGCACCCGTCAGCGCAGCGCCAGATCGCACAAATCCGCGGTGCGTCAACATCAACACACGCGCCTGTTCGTCGTTCAGATCAAGCGTATCGCGTGCCTCCCAAAGCTGCTCGACACGCGCGAACAAGGCAGAGTTCGCGTAAATCGCAGAACTATGCGCCGAGAGTTTTGGGGAGAAATCGCGCTGCAATTCTTGGCGCTTGGGGTTGCTGTCGGCCCCTGCGATGGTGAAGAAAACGCTGAGCACTTTATCAAGTGCTTCGCCCGCGCCTTCCATCGCTTCAATCGTGTTTTCAAAACTTGCTGGTTCGACGCTCTCCGCAATCGCATCGATTTCAGCCAAATGCGCTATAAGCGCCTCTTCTAATGCTGGGGCGAAGTGATCATCGTCAATCTCCGCGAAGGGCGCGATTTGGAATGGGGTTGTCCAGTCTTGGAGCAATGGATTGGTCATGAAGCTCTCCTTTGAAACACATGTAGGGCGGTAAGTGCGCGGTTGCTAGGTCGCGCCGCTTCCGCAAACGGGACAATCTGCGCGTGGTTTCAGCGTCATCTTGCGCGTCTCGCCATAAAGCCCGTCATAGATCAGCATCTCGCCGCGCAAAACTGCGCCAGCGCCCGTGATCAGTTTGATCGTTTCCTGCGCCATCATCGCGCCTACAACGCCGGGCAGTGGGCCGATTACACCTGCCTCTGAACAGGACGGCGCAAGCTCAGGCGCAGGCGCTTGCGGGAAAATACACTGATAACAGGGCGCACCATTCGCCGCATCAAAGATGCTGAGCTGCCCTTCCCATTGACTGAGCGCACCAGAAACAAGCGGTAGGCCCAGCGCCATTGCCGTGCGATTAGATAGGTAACGCGTGTCGAAATTATCGGTTCCGTCGAGGATAACATCGTATTCAGCGAACAGCTCTGATGCGCTGTCTTCATCAAGGCGTCGATGATAGGGGCGCACCTCGATATGTGGGTTCTGCGCCAGCATGGCTTCCATTGCGGAGAACACTTTCGGCGTGCCTATCCCATCATCTCGGTGAATGACCTGCCGTTGCAGGTTCGCATTTTCAACAACGTCGTCGTCGATCACACCAATTGTTCCAACGCCCGCCGCCGCGAGGTATTGCAAAGCAGGCGCGCCAAGCCCCCCTGCCCCGATGACCAGAACTTTAGCATTTTTGAGCTTTTTCTGACCCGGCCCGCCAATTTCACGCAAAACGATGTGGCGTGCGTAGCGGTCCAGTTCGGTTTCGCTAAACGTTCCTGTTTTGGCAGGCGGCATTGCGCTTTCATCTGCTGTGACCTTGGCGCGCAAACGTTTGATGACTTGCATGTAACCGACAACCACGGCAGCGAATGCCGCGAGGAAGAGGTAGGGTTTCACCGATCCGCCCAGCGCGCTGCGGAGTGCATTTTCCAGTGGCAGCACAAGCAAGGCCAAGATGACCGCAGCAAAGAGGATCGCGATCATTGTCCAGCGCTGGGATTTCGGCGCGCCCATGACAGCGCCCAGCGCGTACATTCCGCATGCAATCAATAAAACCACCAACATTAAGAGCGGCCCGTTGAGCCAAAGCCACCATCACCGCGCATCGTGTCGGAAAGCGTTTCAACCAGCTCAAAGTCTGCGCGAATGACAGGTGCGACCACCATCTGCGCGATGCGTTCACCATGGTTAATGACGAAGGGCTCCTGCCCTGCGTTCATCATGATCACACCAAGCGGTCCACGATAATCGCTATCGATGGTGCCCGGACTATTGGGCAATGTAATTCCGTGCTTGAGAGCGAGACCTGAACGCGGGCGAATTTGCACCTCAAACCCATAAGGAATGGCCATGCGAAGACCTGTTGGGATCAGGGCACGTGCACCTGCTTGCAAAATAACCTCGCCGCGATCTGGCAAGTTCGCGCGCAAATCAGCACCAGCAGCGCCCGCGCTCGCGTAGAATGGCAGGCCCAAGGTTTGGTCCGCGCCTTCATCCCATAGAAACTCAATCCGCATCCGCAAGCTCTTCTGCAATCTTGAGCGCGAGACGCTCGGCCACGGCCTCTTTGCTCATACGCGGCCAATCTTCTGACCCGGTTTCAGAAATCAACATCACATCATTTTCCGAGCCGCCCATGATGCCCGTCTCCGGCGAGACGTCGTTCGCAACAATCCAATCGCATCCCTTGCGTTTGCGCTTAGCTGTTGCATTGGTGATCACATCATCCGTTTCAGCCGCAAAGCCCACAACGAGCGATGGTCGCCCTGTCTTCATCTGGCTGACCTTGGCCAAGATGTCGGCGTTCTCTGCAAATTCGAGCGTCGGCAATTTGCCGTCCTGCTTTTTGATCTTCGATCCGCTTTCCGAGGCTACGCGCCAATCGGCGACGGCCGCTGCGAAGATACCTGCATCCACGGGCAAAGCCGCCTCAACTGCCGCCAACATCTCTGCTGCGCTTTGTACTTTGACCACTTCGACGCCCGAAGGAGGCGGCGCATCGGCGGGACCTGTCACAAACACCACCTCTGCGCCCAGCGCTGCCAAGGCCGCGCCAATCGCAGTCCCTTGCGCGCCTGAAGAGCGGTTCGCAATGTAGCGCACGGGATCGATTGGTTCATGGGTTGGGCCAGATGTGACCAGCACGCGTTTACCTTTGAGTGGGCCATCACCCATTTTAGCCTCGATCGCAGCCACGATTTCCAACGGCTCCGCCATGCGGCCCGGTCCATATTCACCGCAAGCCATGTCGCCGTCATTCGGGCCGACAATGGCAACGCCATCTGCCTTCAAAGTTGCGATATTCCTTTGCGTCGCTGGATGGTCCCACATCCGCACATTCATCGAAGGCGCGACCAAGACAGGCGTATCCGTCGCCAAAAGCAAGGTAGAGGCCAGATCATCCGCACGGCCCTGCGCCATCTTCGCCATCAAATCCGCCGTCCCTGGCGCGACCACGAGTAGATCTGCAGAGCGCGAGAGTTGGATGTGACCCATGTCCGCCTCTTTCGTGAGATCAAACAGGTCCTGATGCACCTCAACCCCGGCGAGCGCCGACACCGACAAAGGCGTAACAAACTCACCGCCCGCACGTGTCAAAACCGGCGTCACAGTTGCCCCGCGCTCGCGTAAGCGGCGGATCAAATCGAGTGATTTATAGGCAGCGATTCCGCCGCCGATGATCAATAGGATATGTTTGGATGAAAGCATCACGCGCCCCAAGCTGTTTGACCATAAGCTAAGCGGCGCGCGCGCGGGGTACAAGCGTTAGAAAGTCACGCTAAAAATGCGTGAACTTCTTCCCCTTGGCTTTCAAGTGATTTGCGCATTTTTTGAAAGGCGGCCGCTTCCAATTGGCGAATGCGTTCTTTTGACAGGCCAAGCTCATCACCGAGGCTTTCAAGCGTGCGAGGCTGCTCCAAAAGCTTGCGCTCACGCACGATGAAACGTTCGCGCTCATTCAAAGCGCCCATTGCATCGAGCAGCCAATCGCGCAGTTGTTTTGTGTCATGTGAATGCTCAACAATGTGCTCGGCTTGCGCGCCATCATCTTCCAGCGCATCAATCCATTCGCGCCCTTCATCTTCAGTCGATTGCGTCGCGTTCAACGAAAAATCAGACCCTGACAAACGCCCGTGCATCATTTCTGCGTCGTTCATCGATACACCGATTTCCGAGGAGATGCGCTGCAACAGCTGATGTTGATCCAACTCTTCACCGCGCTGCATTGCTTCACGCTCAAGGCGCGCCTGAACACGGCGCATGTTGAAGAACAAGGATTTCTGAGACGAGGTGCTGCCAGTGCGCACCATCGACCAATTACGCATGACGTGATCTTGTATGGACGCTTTGATCCACCAAACAGCGTAAGTAGAGAAGCGCACGCCACGATCTGGGTCAAACTTCTCAGCAGCCTTCATCAGCCCAAGACTGGCCTCTTGGATAAGGTCATTCATTGGCGCGCCATAGCGTCGGAATTTCGAAGCCATAGAAATCGCAAGGCGCATATAGGCCGTGATCAGGCGATGTAGCGCTGCTTCGTCGCGCTCATCACGCCAAGCATAGGCAAGTCGCAGTTCTGTTTCAGGGTCCAGCATTTCTGCCTTCATCGCTTTGCGTGAAAACTTTGCATCGCTCACATTATCAAGTGCCATGTCGCGTCTCCCTGTCTGGCCGTTCACCAAATTCTCAGCGCGCATTGTTCTGTTCGTCGGTTTTCAATGCGCTGTATTCAAGGTACGCAAGAGCAAGCGAAACGGATCACTTGGAGCGCAAAAAAAATGTCAGGAAAACTCACTTTGGTGATTGGCGGCGCGGCGTCTGGCAAGTCTGCATTCGCTGAAAATCTTGTGCTAAAGAGCGGGAAAAATAGGACCTATTTGGCAACAGCACGCGTGCTTGATCCAGAAATGGAACATAAAGTGACCCGCCACAAAGAGATGCGTGGTCAGGGATGGAACACGCTGGAAACGCCTTTGACGCCCGAAACTGCGTTGCTGAAAGTCGATGCAAAGCAGATCGTTTTGCTGGATTGCGCAACCATGTGGCTGATGAACCATCTGATGGATGAAACAGATTTGCCCCAAGCGCGCACCAACCTGCTAACCGGCTTGGTCAAGTGCGAGGCTGATTGCGTTGTCGTCACCAACGAACTTGGTCTTGGCATCGTTCCAGCCGATCCCCTTTCACGGCGTTTCCGTCAGGAACAAGGCGAGCTGAATCAACACTTAGCCGCCGCTGCCGATACAGTTTACAACGTCATCGCGGGACTGCCGCAATTGTTGAAAGGGAGGGAATAAATATGCAGCGTCTTTTCCTAGTGCGCCACGGCCCGACACACGCGAAAGGCATGATTGGCTGGACCGATCTACCAGCGGATTTGTCGGATACTGCAGCGCTTTCGCGCCTAAGTGCGTATCTGCCAAGCGATGCGCGCGTTGTATCCTCCGATTTGGTCCGCGCGGTTGATACCGCAGACGCGATCCAAGGGGGACGCGCGCGATCCCCCCATAACCCAGCTTTGCGCGAAATGCATTTTGGGCGTTGGGAAAACCTCACTTTCAAAAACCTGCCACCGGAAGATGCCGCCCTCGCCAAAGCGTTCTACGAAAAGCCTGGCGATCTAGCGCCGCCCGACGGCGAAAGCTGGAATGCAGTTTGCGCGCGCGTCAGCGATGCCGTCGATCAAGCTTTGTCAGCAAGCACCCAAGACTTGATCGTTGTGTGTCATTTCGGTGTGATCCTCACCCAACTGCAGCGCGCGACGGGGAAATCAGCCTATGACACATTTGCGCAAAAGATCGACAATCTATCGGCGACGGAAGTCATTATAGAAAACGGCAAATGGCGCGCGGGCGCTATTAATCACTGTCCGTGATGGGCAAGCGAACAAATGGTCATTTGCGTTTTCGCCCGCGCGCCTTCTAACGTCTGTCTATGTCTTATGAACTCTATATCGGCGATTACGCCTATTCGAGCTGGTCCCTTCGCGGGTGGCTGCTCGTTCATCGTTTCGGGCTGAATGCACGTGACATCATGGTTCCTTTTGCTGAACAAGACGTCGCAGCACAGATGTCAAAAGTCGGCATTGCGAAAACAGTCCCCACGCTCGTGACTGACGACGGCGCTGTCATTTCGGAATCCGCCGCCATCGCCGAAGAACTCGCGCAACGGCATCCAGATGCGGGCATTTGGCCTAAGGAGCCCGAAGCTCGTGCGATTGCCCGCACGTTGTTGGCAGAAATGGCGAGCGGTTTTTCATCATTGCGCGGCGACTGCCCGATGAGCTTGCGCGTCTGTTATTCCGACAGCGCCCCGAGCGATGCAGTGCTTGCCGATTTGGCGCGCCTTGAAGTCATCTGGGCTTACGCACGTAAAAACCGCGTCTCTGACGGTCCTTGGTTGTTGGGCGATTATTCTGCCGCTGATGCATTTTTCGCGCCCGTTGCAGGGCGTATTGCCGGATATTCCCTGCCCATTGGCGAAGAAGCCGCAGCTTATGTCGCAGCACATTTGGCCGACCCAGCCTTCCGCCAGTGGCGCGCGATGGGCAATGTTCATGGTCCTGATTTGCCATGGTACCGCAAAGATTATCCAACAAGTGATTGGCCCGGCCCAACGCCACTGGCTGCAAAAGCCGTTGATGCTGGCACCGCAGAGAACGCCACTTGCGCCTATTCAGGCGGCCCTGTGACCCATTTGATGGAGTTGGATGGACGCACCTTCGGCTTCTGCAACGCGTTCTGCCGTGACAAAACCGTTGCCGATCCAGAAGCTTGGCCAAAATTTATGGCGCTCCTTTAGAAGCTGTTTACCAATCTTAAAGGGTTTCTCCGATAGGCCTTAATGGTTAACCGGAGAAACCTTATGGTCGCGCATGCCTATACAGTTGCATTTGAAGGCGTCAGCACGCGCAGCGTCGAAGTGCAATGCGCCGTAACCCCTGGTTTGCCTGCATTTTCTATCGTTGGACTGCCCGACAAAGCCGTTTCCGAAGCCCGTGATCGCGTGCGCGCAGCCCTCTCTGCCATGTCGATTGCGCTGCCGTCCAAACGCATCACTATTAACCTTTCCCCAGCTGATCTGCCCAAAGAAGGATCGCACTTCGACCTTCCAATCGCGCTCTCGCTGCTTGCCGCTCTCAACATTATTCCACCGGAAGAAGCCGAACGTTCCATCTCACTCGGGGAGTTATCCCTGAACGGCGCTTTGGTTCCCGTGATCGGCGCGCTGCCAGCTGCGATGACCGCCGCGCGGGAGGAACGTACCCTTCTTTGTCCCGCGGCATCAGGCGCAGAGGCCGCATGGGTCGGCGCTGCCGAAGTCATTGCCGCAAAATCATTGGCCGAGGTCATCGCTCATTTCACGGGACAAAACCCTATTGCCCCAGCGCAGCCCGGCACGGTTTCAAGTGCTAAGAACGGCAAAGACCTACGTGATGTGAAGGGTCAAGAACGGGCAAAACGCGCGCTCGAAATTGCAGCGGCGGGACGTCACCACATCCTCCTTGTAGGCACACCCGGCTCTGGAAAATCCATGCTCGCCGCGCGCTTGCCTGGCCTTTTACCGCCTCTCAGCCCAATGGAAGCCTTGGAAACCTCGATGATCCATTCCCTTTCGGGTCTGCTCGACGAAGGTGGCATTTCCCGAACGCGCCCCTTTCGCGAGCCACACCACACTGCATCAATGGCAGCAATTATAGGCGGCGGGCGCACAGCAAAACCGGGGGAAGTGTCGCTCGCGCATAATGGGGTTCTGTTCATGGACGAATTTCCCGAATTCTCACGCCAAGTGCTCGAAACCCTGCGCCAGCCCATCGAAACAGGCGAGGTCATGATCGCACGCGCCAATGCACATATCAAATATCCCTGTCGTTTCATGTTGGTGGCCGCTGCGAACCCGTGCCGATGCGGTTATGCCTTTGATCCTGCGCGCGCCTGCTCGAAAATGCCGCTCTGCGCGAACGACTATATGGGGCGCATATCGGGGCCGCTAATGGATCGTTTTGACTTGCGCGTCGAAGTACCGCCCGTTCATTTCACAGATCTTGATCTAC
>NZ_JBDWVM010000420.1:0-17562 GCF_039984035.1 Planktotalea sp.
CAAACACTGCGACCAGCCCCTTCCGCCGCCACTGAAAAGTGTGCCCAGTAGAGCGGGGATTTCATCCGGCATTCACGATGAATTCGGCGCAACGCCTCCTCATTCACCTTCCCCGACAACAGTTGCCTTTGCACACGAGGGAATCGTTTACGCGATCCAATTACACCCGTTGCTGGATGCCCGCCCCCCCACATCGGCACGAGGCGCATTTTGGGACACAGCGCCTGCAACTGCTTTGCATGCAGCTTATCCAGCGGCAAAAGCGGATCATAAACAATTGCACCTTGGACAGCGTTGTTTTCCTCGATCCATCCCATCACCGGATCAAACCCTCCCGCATGCCTGCGATAACGCCGATCTTGCGGCACGAGATTTGGATCGATTGTATATTGCCCCGAGACGACAATAAGGTGGTTCAGCTTCAACACCGACGCAAACCGCACGGACGCATAGCCCCCCATTGAGAAACCAATCCCAGCACGGCGACCGTATCGGCTAAGCCCTGCGAGAGCGGTTTCAAAGGCCGCAGTCTCGTCATTGATGTACCAATCATTGATGCGAGATTGCAGATGCAGATGGGCATATCCCTCATCGATAAAACGCCTGCTCGGTTTCGGATCATCAAAGCTGCCATCTTGACCAAGACGCTGACGAAACGTCACAAACAGCTTGTCGCGCGCACCCTCAAACAGTGTCGCGCGCAGGAACTGACCATCGAAAACCAGTTGGCTTTGCACCTCGTCAGCTCCCTCGCAGCAAGTCCTGCATTTTTTGCGCCGCCAAGGCAGGCGTCAAAGTCCCCTTCGCGACAGACGCGCCCAAATCGCCCATTGCATCGCGCAATGGACCAGCAGCTGTCAGTTGCGCGAGCAAGGCTTGACGCACATCTTCCTCAAACCAGAACCGCGCTTGCTCCGCCCGCGTTCCGGCAAAGAAGCCATGCGCGCGGCGCCATGCTACCAATTCGTTCATTTCATCCCACGCGCTTTGCAATCCGTTTTCCTCTAACGCGGAAACGGCCAAAGCCTTGGGAAACGCTTCAGGGTCTTGCGCGCGTTTGCGCAGCAATCTCAAGGCGCCGGCATAATCCGCCATTGTGCGTGTCGCGGCAGATTTCAGATCACCATCCGCCTTGTTGACTAATATCAGATCAGCCATCTCCATGATGCCGCGTTTCACACCCTGCAATTCATCGCCGCCAGCAGGCGCGAGGAGCAGCACAAAAAGATCAGCCATCTGCGCAACAACCGTCTCGGATTGCCCCACGCCAACTGTTTCGATCAGAACCACGTCAAATCCAGCCGCTTCGCAAACAGCGACAGCCTCACGAGAACGACGCGCAACGCCCCCCAGATGGGTCTGCGACGGGGATGGTCGAATGAACGCCGCCTTCTCGCGCGACAACCGATCCATGCGGGTTTTGTCGCCTAGGATCGAGCCACCAGAACGGGTCGAACTCGGATCGACCGCAAGCACAGCCACGCGTAAACCCTGCGCGATCAACATCATTCCGAAACTTTCGATAAATGTCGACTTCCCGACACCGGGCGTTCCTGACAGACCAATGCGCAGGGCTTGCCGCTCGCTCTTGGCTAAAATCTCCAACAGCTCTGTCGCTTGCGCGCGATGATCTTCACGGGCGCTTTCTACCAAAGTAATCGCACGCGCCAAAGCACGGCGGTCTCCATCGATGACAGAAGCTGCAAGCGTTTGGATGTCCATAATGCGACCCTTCGTAAAGCGTTCTTGCTTTTCCCTGAGCGTGCAGGCGTTGTCTAGCCCCGTGCTTTGGTTGATACGTACCTCATGCAAAATAAACTGCCCATCGATGTTGTTCTTCCAGACCTGATAAGCGCCGTAAAAAGCCAAGGTCGCGCCGTGCTGCAAGCGCCCCCCGGCGCAGGCAAAACCAGCCGTGTGCCGCTCGCCCTCCTGCAATCGGGTGAAATCAGCGGAAAGATCATCATGTTGGAGCCACGCCGCCTTGCCACGCGCGCCGCTGCCGAACGCCTTGCTGCGCAACTTGGGGAACAGGTTGGGGAAACCGTTGGCTACGCCATGCGCGGCGCGCGCAAGATCGGTGCAAACACCCGTATTGAGGTGGTGACCGAGGGCATCCTAACCCGAATGATTCAATCTGATCCCGAGCTTTCAGGCGTCGGCGCGGTGATTTTCGATGAATTCCACGAACGCTCCCTCAACGCGGATCTCGGCCTTGCGCTGTGCATTGAATGCCGCGCTGCATTGCGCGAAGATCTTGCGCTGATCGTCATGTCCGCGACCCTTGATGCCGCGCCTGTCGCCAAGCTGCTTGAGGATGCCCCCATCATCACCTCCGAAGGGCGCAGTTTTCCCGTGGAAGACATCTTCCTCCCTCGCCCACGGCTCAAACAAACCCGCCTCGAAAACAGTATGGCGGAGCTGATCGAAACGGCCCTAGAGCGCGGCGAAGGCGGCTTGCTCGCCTTCCTACCCGGCGAGGGCGAAATTCGCAGAACAGCTGCGATCCTTGAAAAACGTCTACCGTCGAACGTCGCGCTGCGACCTCTTTACGGTGCAATGAAATTCCAAGATCAACGCGCCGCGATCCAGCCAGAGCAAGGCGGGAAGCGCAAACTCGTGCTTGCCACCTCCATCGCCGAAACCTCACTTACCATTGAGGATATCCGCATCGTTGTCGACAGCGGCCTTGCACGGCGCGCGCGCTTTGATGCGGGCACCGGCATGGCCCGCCTTGTCACAGAACGCGCCTCGCGCGCCGAGGCCACCCAACGTGCGGGCCGCGCTGGACGCATGGCCGAGGGACAAGCCTATAAACTCTGGGCCAAGGCAGAGAACGGTACGCTGCCCGCCTTCGCCCCCGCTGAAATAGAAACCGCCGATCTCACGGGCCTCGCGCTTGAGCTCGCGATCTGGGGCGCGCCGCCCGAAGACCTGCCCTTTCTCACCCTGCCCCCTGCCGCCGCTCTCCTTGAGGCGCAAAACCTCTTGCAGCAACTCAATGCCCTTACAGCAGACAACCGGATCACCGCTCACGGCACCACGCTGGCGCGTCTACCGCTGCACCCCCGTTTGGCACATATGCTATCCCTCGCGGGCCATCGGGCGGCAAAACTCGCAGCATTGCTCAGTGAGCGCGATCCGTTGGGGCGCGGCGCTGGATGTGATCTGACCCTACGCATGAACGCCCTGCGGGATGCGCGCCTGCCAAAGGAGGTCGCGGGACGCATCAAGCAAGAAACACAGCGCCTCGAAAAACTGGCGCCAAAGGGCACGGGCGAGACCCTCAGCCTCGGTGCGATGCTCGCCCTCGCCTATCCTGATCGTATCGGACAACGGCGCAAGGGCGATGCTCCGCGCTATGTTTTGTCGGGCGGCAAAGGCGCGGTCATGGCCGATGGTGACGGTTTGGGCAATGCCTCTTTCATCGTTGTCAGCGACACCGACGGTAATCCACGTGATGCGCAAATCCGCCAAGCTGCGCAAATCGGCCTCGATGAAATCCGAGACTTGTTCAGCGATCAAATAGCGTGGACAGATATGTGCATTTGGTCCAAACGCGAACGCCGTGTCATCGCGCAGTCACGCGAACAACTCGGCGCGCTTGTTTTGGACGAACGCCGCTGGAAAGACGCGCCTCCAGACGCCATCGCGGAGGCAATGTTGGACGGCGTGCGCGCGCTTGGCCTGCCGATGAAACCGCCTGCAGAACGCTTTAGAACCCGTGTTGAACTGCTACGCGCGGATGGCGAAGATATGCCTGACATGCGCGATGAGGCCCTGATCGACACGGCTGGTGAATGGTTGCTTCCCTACCTCAACGACATCAAAACCGCAGATCAGCTGAAAGCGTTTAACATTCTGGACGCCTTGAAATCCCGCCTGTCTTGGGAGCAAAGCCAGCGACTTGAAACGGCGGCGCCCGCCCATATGACGACCCCACTCGGACGAAAAATCCCAATTGATTATGAGCACGGCCAACCGCAAATCGAATTGCGCCTGCAGGAGATGTTCGGAACAACCGTGCATCCCGTGATCGCAAGCCAAGCGCTCCGAGTAACGCTTTTGTCCCCCGCAGGGCGGCCCGTTCAAACGACCACCGACATCCCCGCGTTTTGGGACACCTCCTACGCGGATGTGCGCAAAGATATGCGTGGGCGCTATCCGCGCCATCCGTGGCCAGAAAACCCGCGCGAAGCCGATCCAACCCTGCGCGCAAAGCGTCGAAACCGCTGAAATTTGCGTTTTTGGGCCTAAACTGTTAAGTTTCAGGGGCTAAAAACAAAAAAAGTCTATGAGGCGGTGAGTATGGTGAACCTGATTAAGTCAGCTTGGAAAGATTTTGTGCAACCCATGGTGCAGCGCCCAGCGCGCGTGCAGGTGGCCGCCATTTGCTATTCTGGCAAGGGCGATGATCGCAAGGTTCTCATGATCACCTCTCGCGAAACCAAACGCTGGATTTTGCCAAAAGGTTGGCCCATTGACGGCTTGGCCGCCAATGCCGCCGCCGCGCAAGAAGCTTGGGAAGAAGCGGGTGTCAAAGCTGCAAAAATCGCGCCAGAGCCGATTGGCAGCTACGATTATGACAAGCGGTTAGAGAGCGGCGCATCAGTTTCATGCATCACACAAGTTTATGCGATTGAGGTTGATCATCTTGAAGACCAGTTTCCAGAAGCGGATGAACGTACGCGAAAATGGGTGACATCAAAAGATGCAGCACAGATGGTCGATGAACCCGGCCTACAAGCCTTATTGCACAACTTTTAGCAGATATAAGCTTCGCACCTTCACAAATGGTGGATCTGTAAGTTGTCGAATCCCTTGTTCCAAAACTGATTAAGCGCTACGCGACGTGCAAAGACTTTAATCAGTGAGGGACGAAGATGGCTAAAAATCCGTTAGGAAGCCAATGGAAGACGCTAGATCGCGACTTGAACCGGATCAGTCAGCTCGAAATGGCGACTGCTTATGTTTCTCGCCCGATGATTGGGGTCGGGATTTCCTTCGTTTTCATTTTGATTGCAGCCTTTGCCGCGACGATCTGGTTCGGCGGTAGTGAAGGCACTCTTATCGTGGCCGCCGCCGCTGCCTTTGGCGCCTACATGGCGATCAATATTGGCGCGAATGACGTGGCCAACAACATGGGCCCGGCGGTCGGCGCAAATGCCCTATCGATGGGAGGCGCAATCGCTATTGCCGCAGTCTGCGAAAGTGCGGGCGCCTTGCTCGCGGGGGGTGACGTGGTGTCCACAATCTCCAAAGGCATCATCGATACCAAAGCGGTTGAAGACGGTCAGGTCTTTATGTGGGCCATGATGGCCGCCCTCGTCAGCGCAGCGCTCTGGGTGAACCTTGCAACCTTCGTGGGCGCACCTGTTTCGACAACTCACTCCGTCGTTGGCGGCGTGATGGGCGCTGGCATCGCAGCCGCAGGCCTGTCGGCTGTGAATTGGCCAACGATGGGCACCATTGCCGCAAGCTGGGTAATCTCCCCTGTCTTGGGCGGTGTGATTGCAGCGGCGTTCCTAGCGTTCATCAAACACAACATCATTTACCGCGACGACAAAATCGCGGCAGCGCGTGTCTGGGTGCCTGTCTTGGTTGGCATCATGGCAGGCGTATTCGCGACCTATCTCGCGATGAAGGGCCTCAAACGCATCATCAAAATCGATCTGCAAACCGCGCTTTTGATCGGCTTGGCCTTAGGTGTGCTCACCTATTTCATCACACGCCCGATGATCCACCGCCAATCAATCGGCCTTGAAAACCGCAACAAATCGCTCAAAGTTCTGTTCGGCATCCCCCTCGTCTTTTCTGCCGCATTGCTCAGCTTTGCTCATGGTGCGAACGATGTAGCGAATGCTGTTGGCCCGCTTGCCGCCATCGTGCACGCCAGCGAATTTGGGGATTTCTCATCCAAGGTTGCGATCCCGATGTGGGTCATGGTGATTGGCGCCTTTGGTATCTCCTTCGGCCTCTTCCTCTTTGGTCCCAAGCTGATCCGCATGGTCGGCAGCCAGATCACCAAACTGAACGCGATGCGCGCCTATTGTGTGGCCTTGTCTGCGGCGATCACAGTCATCGTTGCCAGCTGGCTCGGCCTACCCGTGAGTTCAACCCACATCGCAGTGGGCGGCATCTTTGGTGTTGGCTTCTATCGTGAATGGCACATGGAACGCCGTCTCAAGCGCGCACCTGCGCCAGTGCCAGCGGCCAAAGCCATCGCGCCAATCGAGCGTAGCCGCCGCAAACTTGTGCGCCGATCCCACTTTATGACCATTGTCGCAGCTTGGGTCATCACTGTGCCTGCAGCGGCGTTCATGTCAGGGATTATCTTCACAATCCTCTACGCGATTGCCAACTAGGCTTTTTCCTGCCTGATCTCTTCTTTTTCAGGCACAGTCTCTGTTAAATGCGGCCCATCCGAGTAAGGTGGGCCTCATTCTTATTTGACTGCGGAGGCGCGTAATGAACAGATCCTTTACTTTGCTTCGCTCAATCGCGCCCTTGTCGTTCTGCCTGCTCGCTGCATGCAACGCATCGACCACCGCGTCCACCGACTCCGCGACCACCGATTATGAAACCTTCAACAGCACGGCCAATACGACCAGCACGCTTGGCGGCGCCGCAGTAAAACTGCGCGAAAACCCCGATGTTGTGACAGTCAGTTCCTCGTCGGGAACGCTTGACCATAGCACGGGCGCGACTGTGCTCGACGACGGCACATACCGGCTCGAGGATCAGGATGGCTTTGGCTTCGATACGCTCCTGACGGACGGTATTTCTGTGCTCATAGCAACACCGACGCGGGGCTTTTCAGACAGCTATTCTTATGCACGCGTTTACACCCAAGGCTACCTTGTCGGCACAACGCCCTATTCCGCCACAGGCGTGTTTGGCATCGTGACATCGGACGCAGACATCCCAACCAGCGGCAGCGCGACCTATACGGGCGAAGCCGTCGGCAACTACAGCGATGGCACCACGGACTATGATTTGGACGATGGCAGCTCAACAGTGGTGGCGAATTTCGGCACAGGCACTGTGAACGTCACAATGGAAGGGTTCGAAGCCGTCAATCGCAGCAATGGCAACACCGAGGACGTCGGCTTTAACCAAGTGACGATCACGGGGATGAGCATTGATGGCAATCAGTTCGACGGCGGCACAATCGCAACGCTGGCGGATGGAACCGTGGTCACAATTATCGGCGCCCAATCCCAATCAGATGCTATCGGTCGTTTCTTCGGGCTTGATAGCGACGGCGTCCCTGATGAAGTCGGCGGTGTCGGCTACATCGAGGGCGCAGATGGCTCAGTGACGACGATCTTCCTTGCGGATTAATCGTCGCCCCAATCCAGAGTTTATTTGTTCAGGCACCAACGCATTACCGCTTTTTGCGCATGAAGACGGTTTTCCGCCTCATCGAAAATCACAGAATGCGGGCCATCCATGACAGCGCTTGTCGCTTCTTCTTCGCGGTGTGCAGGCAAGCAATGCATGAACAGCGCGTCAGGCTTTGCAAAGGACATCAACTGCTCATTCACTTGGTAAGGGCGCAGCATGTTATGACGACGCTCCTTGGCGGATTGACTGTCGTGCATCGACACCCAAGTGTCCGCCACAACAAGATCAGCGCCTTCAACGGCCTTTTCTGCGTCGCGCTCAATCGTAACGCTCACGCCAGCTTTGCGAGCCAAACCAACGAATTCATCTTCGGGGTCAAGCTGCTGAGGTCCGGTAAAGACCATATCAAATTCAAACTTGCTTGCGGCATGTAGGAAAGACGCACAAACGTTGTTGCCATCGCCGCACCAGACAACTTTCTTGCCTTTGATAGAGCCGCGATGTTCCTCATAGGTCATCACATCCGCCATGATCTGGCAGGGATGCGTGCGATCCGTCAGACCGTTGATCACAGGCACATCCGCATATTCCGCCATCTCCAGCAAAACGCTTTCATCAAAGGTTCGGATCATGATCAGGTCCACATAACGCGACAAAACCCGCGCTGTGTCAGCAATGGTTTCACCGTGCCCAAGCTGCATGTCAGAGCCTGAGAGCACCATGGTCTGCCCCCCCATCTGGCGCACGCCCACATCAAACGAAACCCGTGTCCGCGTCGATGGTTTTTCAAAGATCAAAGCGACCATATGACCAGCCAGCGGTTGCTCTGCATCAAGGGTCGCCTTGGGCAAGCCTTTACGCGCGTCTTTCATGGTCCGTGCTTGGGAAATGATGTTGGTCAGATCGTTTGCATCGGTTTTGTGAATGTCGAGAAAATGGTTCATGAGGGTATTCTTTTTTGTAAGAACGGGAGCGCGGGGTTACCCCCTCGCGCGCCCTGAGATATGTAAAGATCGAAGAAGATCAGATTGCTTTTTCAACTTGCTTGGCAGCTGCGCTGAGACGGCTGGTCGCTTCTGCAATGTCCTCATCCGTAAGATTAAGCGGCGGGAGCAACCGCACGATATTGTCGGCCGCAGGCACGGTGATAACTTCGTTGTCATAGCCCGCGTTCACAACATCGATGTTGCTCGCTTTGCACTTGAGGCCCAGCATGAGACCAGATCCACGCACGCCTTCAAAGACGTCGGGATGCGCAGCGACAAGCCCCTCAAGCCCTTGACGCAGCGCGCCAGCCTGACGGGACACATTGGCAAGGAATTCAGGGTCAGACACGGTTTCCACGACCGCGCAGCCAACCGCGCAGCCAAGCGGGTTACCACCATAGGTCGATCCATGTGTGCCAGCGGTCATACCAGATGCTGCCTCTTCCGTGGCCAGCACAGCACCAAGAGGGAAGCCGCCGCCGATGCCTTTAGCAACCATCATGATGTCAGGCGTAATGCCGGCCCATTCATGCGCAAACAGTTTGCCGGTCCGGCCAACACCACATTGCACCTCATCAAGGATCAAAAGAATGTTCTTTTCATCACAAAGCGCGCGCAGGTCTTTCAACGCCTGATCAGATAGGGGGCGAATGCCGCCTTCCCCTTGGATCGGTTCAATCAAGATCGCTGCGGTTTGATCCGTGATCGCGGCCTTCAGCGCCTCTTCATCATCCCAAGGCAAATGAACAAACCCGGGCAGCAGTGGGCCAAAGCCCTTAACCATCTTTTCGGTGCCAGCCGCCGCGATACCCGCGGACGAGCGACCATGGAAAGAGCCATCAAACGTTATGATATCAGTCTTCTCTGGCGCGCCTTTTTCAAACCAATATTTGCGGGCCATCTTTACGGCCAGTTCACAGCACTCCGTGCCCGAGTTCGTAAAGAACATCGTATCGGCAAAGGTCAGTTCAACTAGCAAATCCGCCAGCTTCTGCTGTTGCGGAATGTCATAAAGGTTAGACACATGCCACACCTTGTTCGCTTGGTTCGTCAGCGCAGTCACAAGCGTCGGATGCGCGTGACCCAAGGCGTTCACGGCAATGCCTGCACCCAGATCAAGAAAACGTCGACCATCTGCTTCAATCAACCAGCTGCCTTCGCCTTTGACAAAGGAAAGCGGAGCACGGGAATAGGTCGGCAAAACAGAAGGGATCATGGACGTATCCTTAGATATAAGAAGCCCTGTGAGTGCCTCAGCGGCAAGGGCAAGTCAATATTTGGGGTGAGCATGAAAAAAGAGTGCCGTCATGCACGGCAGATCAGGCGCTGTTACGCGCGTCGCAAGTGTCGTCGGAGACGGTTATGTACGTTTTTGATCATGCAGTCGTCATACAGCGTCACTTGCAAAAAGCAAGCCAGATTGTAACGAGGTACAATTGAACGCTTGTCCAGCGCATGAAAGCGGCCCAGACCTTTGTCCATGACATCCCTTCCAACACACAATCCCCGCCTCGCGATGATGCTGATGATTTGCGCGACTGCGTTTATCGCCGCAACGACCCTTTTTGCTAAAGCTATCGGCACAGGCGCTTTGGGCGAACCATTGCATCCCCTGCAAATCACCCATGGGCGGTTTTTGTTTGCGGCGCTGACATTTAGCTGCGCCGCGATGATCATGCGCCCGAGCTTTGGCAAGGTTCACATCAAACTACATCTCTTTCGCACAAGCTGCGGTGCTGCAGGTGTTACGTTGATGTTCGCCTCGGTCGCTTTCATTCCGCTGTCTGATGCCACGGCAATCAGCTTTCTCAATCCTGTGTTTGCAATGATCTTCGCGATTTTTCTGCTCGGCGAAACCATCGGCCCCGTGCGTTGGAGCGCAGCAGGCATCGCAATGATCGGCGCGCTGATTCTTTTGCGCCCGGGATCAGGATCGATTGCTCCGGGTGCTTTGCTCGCGCTCGGCGCGGCACTGATGCTCGGGCTCGAAGTCGTCTTCATCAAAAAGCTAACGGGTCAAGAAGCGCCGTTTCAAATCCTGCTGATCAATAACCTGATAGGATTGCTGATCGCGAGCTTAGCCGTTCTTACAGTCTGGCAGCCCCCCACCTTGGCACAATGGGGCGCCCTCTTTGGGGTCGGCACCTGCATGGCCGTGGCGCAAACCTGCTTCCTGAACTCCGTCGCACGTGCAGATGCATCCTTTGTCGTGCCGTTTAGCTACGGCACGCTTCTCTTCGCTGCGCTCTACGATTCGTTCATCTTTGGCGTCACCCCCGACGCCATTTCCTTTGTGGGTGCTGGCGTCATCATCGCCGGTGCTGCCCTGCTCGCATGGCGCGAGGCGCGATTATCTAAGGCTTGAGACGATAACCGGTGCGAAACATCTGCCAAGAGATCGCAACAACGACCAACACAGCGAAACTACAGAAAATCAGCCCCTTCCAAGGATCGCTGTCCGAGACACCAATCACGCTGTAGCGTAGCCCATCAATAAGATAGAAAATCGGATTCATCTGCGTCAAACCACGCAGCACGGGCGGCAGAACCTCCACCGAATAAAAAGTCCCCGACAGAAATGCCAACGGCGTCACAATGAAGTTGGTGATAGCGGCCATCTGATCGAACTTATTCGCGAAAACACCCGCGATAATGCCGAGCCCCCCAAGGAAGGCAGACCCGAGTACGACGAACGTCAACGCCATAATGGGGTGCTGAATGCCGATACCAAGGAACAGCAACATGCCAAGACCAATGCCAAGTGCGACGAAAACACCGCGCCCAATACCACCAGACAGATAGCCCAGCACCATTTCAAGCGGCGACAGCGGCGGCATGAGCGTATCGACAATGTTGCCCTGCACCTTAGAAATCACGATCGACGAGGTCACATTCGCAAAGGCATTTTGAATGACGGTCATCATCAAAATACCCGGCGCAATGAATTCAATGAACGGCACGCCCATCACTTCACCACGGCGCGGACCAATGGCGAGGTTGAAAATCAGCAGAAAAAGCCCAGCTGTTACAAGAGGCGCAAGCAAGGTTTGCGTCCAAACGGCGAGGAAACGGCGCACTTCGCGGCGAATCAACGTCTCCAAACCTAACCAATTGACCCGTCCAAAGCGGCGCGCACCCATTTCTGGTGTGTTCAAACTGTCGTTTTGTGCCATTGCTACTCACTGCTGCTTGCCTGATTCGTGTGACTTGTATCTCAGCCACGCGTGTTTAGAATAGGGGCAAGCACCAAGATATCAGGAGCGGCACGCGCGCGGGCCGCTTTTTTACATAAGGAAGCCGGAATGTCCTGGACCGACGAACGTGTTGAGACGCTAAAAAAGATGTGGGGCGAAGGCCAATCTGCAAGCCAGATCGCTAAAGAACTCGGCGGCGTGACCCGCAATGCGGTGATCGGCAAAGTGCACCGTTTGGGTCTGTCCAACCGTGCCACCTCTGGCGCGAGCAAGGCAGATGCGAAACCAAAAGCTCCAAAAGCGGAAGCAAAGCCCAAGGCAGCGCCTAAGACGGCCGAGGCTGCGCCAAAACCAAGCGCGCCTGCTGCAGCCGAGCCAGCATCAAGCACCCCGCCCCCCATTTCCCGTGCACGTCGCGCGATTATTCCAGCGGGTCAACCTTTGCCGCCACAGCCCTCAGCGAATGAGATCAGCCCAGAGGCCCTCGCAAAGGTCAGCGAAGTTGAGAAGAAGTCAAAGAAGATCAGCTTGATGGAACTCACAGAACGCACATGCAAATGGCCTGTGGGCGACCCTGCGACAGATGATTTCTGGTTCTGCGGTCTGCCTGTGAAAGCAGGCAAGCCTTATTGCGAGGCCCATGTCGGCGTGGCGTTCCAGCCAATGTCCGCGCGCCGTGATCGTCGCCGGTAATACGTTTGATCCGGGTGCGTGCAATCACGCACCTTACGGGATGCAGCGAAATGTAGGGTGTGTGGTTCTCCACGCACCCTTTTTTCATAGATGCTGCTTACAGGTTTCCATCTCAACCGCCTTGCGCGTATCGAGCGCAGCTATCTCAGTCTGAAGCGCACGGCGCGCGTCAGGATCGGTTTCAACAGCCAGCCTTGCCCTGAGACCGTCGATTTTCTTTTGAAGCACGCCAAAGGGCGTCATCATATCGCTTTCGCTATAAGCGCGCGCGAATGGATCATTGGTGAGCTTTTCCTTGTCGAGCGGCTTACCAGCCCCCGTCAAGTTGTCAAAATCACCGTTCTCTTGCGCACGTTTAAACGCGTCATCAACAAGGGATTTCAGACCGCTCACAATAAGCCCCTTCGCCTTTTGCGTATAGTGACCTTCGGAAAAGTAAGGTGCGTGGTTTCCCACGCCCCCCCTTTTTAAAGTTAGTCCTGCGGAATGACGCGCAGGCCAAGTTCCATCAATTGATCGCTCATCGGATCAGACGGTGCATTCATCATCAGATCTTCCGCGCGTTGGTTCATTGGGAACATGATGACTTCACGAATGTTCGCTTCATCCGCGAGCAGCATCACGATACGGTCGATCCCAGCTGCGCAGCCACCGTGGGGCGGAGCGCCGTATTGGAACGCATTCACCATACCGCCGAAGCGCTTCTCGACTTCTTCTTTACCGTAGCCCGCCAGTTCAAACGCTTTGAACATGATGTCAGGCTGGTGGTTTCGGATCGCGCCAGAAATCAGCTCATACCCGTTACAGGCAAGGTCATATTGGTAGCCCAGCACCTCCAAAGGATCGCCATTCAGCGCCTCAAGACCGCCCTGTGGCATGGAGAACGGGTTGTGCGAGAAATCGATCTTACCGGTTTCTTCGTCCGCTTCATACATCGGGAAATCAACGATCCACGCAAATGCAAAACGATCTTCATCGATCAGCTTCAGTGCTGAACCAATCTCGTTACGTGCACGTCCTGCAACCGCTTCGAACGCGGATGGCTTACCACCAAGGAAGAAGGCCGCATCGCCGACACCAAGGCCGAGCTGCTGACGGATCGCTTCCGTGCGCTCTGGGCCGATGTTCTTAGCCAGCGGTCCAGCCGCCTCCATACCCTCGCCCTGATCGCGCCAGAAGATGTAGCCCATGCCAGGCAGACCCTCTTTTTGCGCGAAGGCATTCATGCGGTCACAGAACTTACGTGAGCCACCTGTAGGCGCAGGGATCGCGCGGATTTCTGTACCCTCTTGCTCCAGCAGCTTCGCGAAAATCGCAAAGCCTGAGCCAGCGAAGTGCTCGGAGACAACTTGCATCTTAATAGGGTTACGCAGGTCAGGCTTATCAGAGCCATACCAAAGCGCCGCGTCTTTGTAGGAAATCTTCTCCCACGTTTGATCGACTTTGCGGCCACCACCGAATTCTTCAAAGATACCGCCGACAACAGGCTGGATCGTATCGAATACGTCCTGCTGCTCGACAAAGCTCATCTCAAGGTCGAGCTGGTAGAAATCTGTCGGGGAGCGATCCGCACGCGGGTCTTCGTCGCGGAAGCACGGCGCAATCTGGAAATACTTGTCAAAGCCAGAGACCATGATCAGCTGCTTGAACTGCTGTGGCGCTTGCGGCAACGCGTAGAACTTACCGGGATGCTGACGGGACGGGACGAGGAAGTCGCGCGCGCCTTCGGGCGACGATGCTGTGATGATCGGCGTTTGATATTCGCGGAAGTTCTGATCCCACATGCGTTTGCGCATAGAGGCCACAACATCAGAGCGCAGCGTCATGTTCTTTTGCAGCTTTTCACGGCGCAAATCGAGGTAGCGATACTTAAGGCGCGTCTCTTCAGGATATTCTTGTTCGCCAAAGACCATCAATGGCAGCTCAGATGCCGCGCCAAGAATTTCGATGTCACGAATGAAGACTTCGATCTCACCCGTATCGATCTTCGGGTTCACGAGGCTTTCGTCGCGCGCCATGACATTGCCGTCGATGCGGATACACCATTCAGAGCGTACTTTTTCAATCTGAGAGAACACAGGACTGTCAGGATCGGCCATGACTTGTGTGATGCCATAATGATCGCGCAGATCGATAAACAGCAGGCCACCATGATCCCGTACACGGTGGACCCAACCGGACAGGCGCACGTTATCGCCTACGTTGGATTTGTTCAGATCGGCGCAAGTGTGGCTGCGAAAGGCATGCATGGCAATTTTCCTGACGAATGGGCAATAAGTTAGGGGCCGATACACCGCGCGCGGGCGCGAAAGTCAAGGGCGGCTTATAACCCCCTTGAACCTTGCCCCGCCATGTCTATAACCCACGACAATTTGCACGCTGCTGCGACTCCCCTTTCCTCCCGAGGTGAGAGCGCCAAAAAAAGAGGTCTGCCCATGCCTAAACGTACCGATATATCCTCCATCATGATCATCGGCGCCGGTCCAATTGTGATCGGGCAAGCCTGTGAATTTGACTACTCTGGTGCGCAGGCTTGTAAGGCACTCCGCGAAGAAGGATATCGCGTCATTCTGGTGAACTCGAACCCAGCGACAATCATGACCGATCCGGGCCTCGCAGACGCAACATATATAGAACCCATCACACCTGAGATGGTCGCCAAGATCATCGAAAAAGAACGCCCCGACGCGCTCTTGCCGACGATGGGCGGTCAGACCGGTTTGAACACGTCTCTGGCGCTTGAGGAAATGGGCGTCCTTGAGAAATTCAACGTAGAAATGATCGGCGCCAAGCGCGAAGCCATTGAAATGGCAGAAGATCGTAAGCTCTTCCGTGAAGCGATGGATCGCCTCGGCATCGAAAATCCGAAGGCGACAATCGTCACAGCGCCAACAGATGAAAACGGAAATGCCGACCTGAATGAAGGCGTGCGCATCGCGCTTGAAACGCTCGATTACGTTGGCCTGCCAGCAATCATTCGCCCTGCCTTTACGATGGGCGGTACAGGCGGCGGCGTGGCGTATAACCGCGAAGATTACGAATTCTTCTGCCGCTCCGGCATGGACGCCTCTCCAGTCAACCAAATCCTCGTGGACGAGAGCCTCTTGGGTTGGAAAGAATACGAAATGGAAGTCGTGCGCGACACGGCCGACAACGCGATTATCGTCTGCTCGATTGAAAACATCGATCCTATGGGCGTACATACAGGCGATTCGATTACCGTCGCCCCAGCGCTCACATTGACGGACAAAGAATACCAAGTGATGCGGAATCACTCGATTGCCGTACTGCGCGAAATCGGCGTCGAAACGGGCGGATCTAACGTTCAGTGGGCGGTGAACCCTGCGGATGGCCGTATGGTCGTCATCGAAATGAACCCACGCGTGTCACGCTCTTCGGCGCTCGCGTCCAAAGCGACCGGTTTCCCGATTGCCAAAATCGCCGCGAAACTGGCCGTCGGTTACACACTCGATGAACTCGACAACGACATCACCAAAGTGACGCCAGCGTCCTTTGAGCCAACCATCGATTACGTCGTCACCAAAATCCCGAAATTCGCGTTTGAGAAATTCCCAGGCTCCGAGCCTTATCTCACAACAGCGATGAAATCTGTTGGTGAAACAATGGCCATCGGCCGCACGATCCACGAAAGCCTGCAAAAAGCGTTGGCATCGATGGAATCCGATCTGGCAGGTTTTGACGAAATCGAAATCGAAGGCGCGCCAGAGAAATCTGCCGTCATTAAAGCGATCTCCAAGCAAACACCGGACCGCATGCGCACCATCGCCCAAGCGATGCGTCATGGCCTTTCTAACGATGACATCCACGGTGTCACAATGTTTGACCCTTGGTTCCTCGATCGCATCCGCGAAATCGTTGAGACTGAAGACGGCATTCGCGCCAACGGCCTTCCAAGCGACGAAGCAGGTCTACGTCACCTCAAGATGATGGGCTTCACCGATGCCCGCCTTGCGAAACTGACCGGTTTCAAAGAAAAAGACGTGCGCAAGGCGCGTCATTCGGTTGGCGTCACGGCTTGCTTCAAACGTATCGACACCTGCGCGGCAGAGTTCGAAGCGCAGACACCTTATATGTACTCCACATACGAGGCCCCAATGATGGGCGATGTGGAATGCGAAGCGCGCCCTTCTGATCGCAAAAAGGTCGTCATCTTAGGCGGTGGTCCAAACCGGATCGGCCAAGGGATCGAGTTTGATTACTGCTGCTGCCACGCCTGCTATGCGCTGACAGACGCGGGCTATGAAACGATCATGATCAACTGTAACCCTGAAACGGTTTCAACCGATTATGACACCTCTGATCGCCTCTATTTTGAACCGCTCACATTTGAACATGTGATGGAAATCCTGCGCGTCGAGCAGGAAAACGGCACGCTGCACGGCGTCATCGTTCAGTTCGGCGGTCAAACACCGCTCAAATTGGCAAACGATCTGGAAGCAGAAGGTATTCCAATCCTGGGAACAACGCCTGACGCCATCGATCTCGCCGAAGATCGTGAGCGTTTCCAAGCGCTTGTAAACCAGTTGAACCTTCTTCAGCCAAAGAACGGCATCGCTTCCACCGACGCCGAAGCGCTGAGCATTGCCGAAGACATTGGCTTCCCGCTCGTTATTCGCCCGTCTTATGTCCTTGGTGGTCGTGCGATGGAAATCGTGCGCGACATGGCGCAGCTCGAACGCTACATCGCTGAGGCGGTTGTTGTGTCTGGCGATAGCCCTGTTCTGCTTGATAGCTACCTCGCTGGCGCGGTTGAGCTTGACGTTGACGCGCTCTGCGATGGCAAAGACGTGCACGTCACAGGCATCATGCAGCACATTGAAGAAGCTGGTGTTCACTCTGGCGACAGTGCGTGTTCATTGCCGCCCTACTCGCTCTCTGCTGAGATGATCGAACGAATCCGCGAGCAAACACATGCCTTGGCGCTTGCGCTCAACGTTGTGGGCCTGATGAACGTTCAATTCGCGATCAAAGACGATGAAATCTACCTGATCGAAGTCAACCCGCGCGCATCGCGTACCGTTCCATTCGTTGCCAAAGCAACCGATAGCGCTATTGCCTCCATCGCAGCGCGCTTGATGGCGGGTGAGCCTCTGTCAAACTTCCCGCTCCGCGGTGACTACCCTGCAGACGCGACGCCAGGTTCATTGCCGCTTGCAGATCAAATGACCCTCGCAAATCCGAATATGCCTTGGTTCTCTGTGAAAGAAGCGGTGCTGCCCTTCGCGCGTTTCCCGGGCGTTGATACGATATTGGGACCAGAAATGCGCTCCACGGGCGAAGTCATGGGTTGGGACACGTCCTTTGCGCGCGCCTTCCTCAAG
>NZ_JBDWVM010000421.1:0-8992 GCF_039984035.1 Planktotalea sp.
AGCGCCTGCAGGAAACCGGTGACTGCGCGGCTATGGCCAGTGATATCAGGCAAGCTTAGGCCACCCGAGCCACCATGGCCCGGAAGATCAATCGCAATCACGGGATGCGCGTGCAGCGCTTGCCCCCCTTGACCGGGCAGAACAGCCGTCGACGACGGAAGGCCAAACGGGGCAGTCGCCTCGGCCACACTCCGCCAAGATTGCGGCCAGTCGAGTTTGGACCCTCCGGCACCGTGCACCAGAACAAGTGTGGGCCGCTCCGGCGTCACTGCAATTCCGTTGGTGCTAAAGCAGATTTTTTGCCCGCCGATGCTGACTTTTTGGTTGGCGTATGTCTCAAAGCGAGGGTGAGGCGTCATAACGATCACACCAGCTTGTGCATGGCTTCCAGATCTGTGGACCCGATCTCGTCTACAATTTTGCTGCGCAGTTTTCGCATCGCGCCCAGCCATTTGTCGTAGTTGGCAGACTTGAATTGGATGAATTGCGCGACATCCGCGTGCGGCAAAATCAGGAAGCTTTCCTGCGCAACACCCTCAACCACGGTTTCTGCAAGTGCTTCTGGTGTGATCACACCCGGCAGATCGCTTGATGCGCCTTTATCGGCATACCCCAGCATCGGGGTTGCCACATATTGCGGACAAATGACCGAAACCTTGATCCCGTCACCGCCATGGGTTATCGCGACGGATTCAGCGAACCCTAAGGCAGCATGTTTGGTTGCAGAATAAGCCGCATCACCGATTTGGCTCAGCAACCCGGCAGCCGAAGACATCTGCAACAGATAGCCGCTCCCGCGTTCGATCATGCCTGGCAGAACCGCGCGGGCGGCATAGACATGCGCCATCACATGAACGTCCCAGCAAAGGCCCCAGGTGTCATTGCTGGCCGAGGCTGAATGTGATGGCTCGCCTAAACACACACCCGCGTTTGAGCAGAACATATCCACCGGGCCAAAGTGCTGCTCTGCCTGCTGAACCAACGCCTGCACATCGGCCTCCTTGGTGACGTCGCATGCCACAGCCAAACCATCAATCACGGCCGCGGTTGCACGAGCCGCACCTTCGTCCAGATCGGCGACAACAACCTTTGCACCCTCCTTGGCGAACCGAGTGGCTAAGGCCGCACCAATGCCGCGTGCACCGCCGGTGATAATGATCGTCTTATTCTTAAGATCCATGGGACTTTCCTATCGCAAATTTTTACAGAAGAGATGGCAGCCACAGCGCCATCGAGGGAAATGCAATCACAAGGCCAATCATCACGAACATGGCGAAAACGAACGGGATCGCCCCTTTGATTACGTCTTTGATTGGTCCGCTTTGGCGGATGGATTGCACAACATAGAGGTTCAGCCCAATAGGCGGTGTGATCAAAGCGGTTTCCAGCAGCAACATCAGCACCACACCGAACCAGATCGGATCGTACCCAAGGGCGACGATCACCGGCACGACAATGGGGGTCGTTGTGATCAACATGGACAGGCTCTCCATGAAACACCCCATCACTAGATAGATGGCGATAATGATCAACAACACCTGAAACGGGGACAGGCCCAGGCCTTCGATAAAGCTTTGGAATGCGGCCGCGAGGCCGATGACGGCAAGCACGAAGTTCAAGAAGGCCGCTGCCAGAATGATCAGCATGATCATCGCTGTTGTCCGCATGGTGCCTTCGAATGATTTCAGAAGCATATCCCGTGTCAGCTTGCCGTTTTTCCACGACAGCAAGAGTGCCGCAAGAACGCCCAGAGAGGCACTTTCCGTCGGCGTCGCCCAACCCGCATAAATGGAGCCGATGACCACAATGAAAATGAACAAAGGTTGCAACAGATTTGGCAGGCTCGCGAAACGCTCAGACCACGAAATTGAGATCTTTTCGCCGCCCCAGCCTTTGTTGGCGAGGCAGAGAAGGACGATGGTAAGACTGTAGAGCCCCGCCAAAACCAGCCCCGGTAAGATTCCCGCGAGGTAAAGCTTGGGCACGGATGTATTGGTCAAAAGCCCGTAGATGATCAGGCCAACGGAAGGCGGTATCAGAATGCCAAGTGTCCCACCGGCGGCAAGCGAGCCAAGAAACAGGGGTGTGTGATAGCCGCGCTTGTCGATCTGCGGCACCGCAACCGTCCCAACGGTGGCCGCCGTGGCAACGGAAGACCCAGAGGTCGCCGCAAAGATAGCGCTGGAACCGATATTGGAATGCATTAGCCCGCCCGGCAGCCATGACAGCCATTTTGCCATCGCATCATACATCTTTTCAGCGATGTCCGAGCGCAGCATGATCTCGCCCAGCATAACAAACATGGGCACCGCAACGAGCAGAAATTCGATCGAGTTTTCCCACATCATGTCACCAATGGCGCGACGCAAAGGCATGATGGAAAAGCTCTCGTCCAGCACCACGCCCAACAGGCCAAGTGCTGCAGCAACCGGAATTGCAAGGAAGATGAACAGAAGTAGAAGTGAGAAAGTGACGATAAGGATCATGATTTGCCCTCCGTCTCGACCAGCTCCGCTTTGATTTCGCCTTCGATGCCTTCGGAACCGATAAGCTCAGAGACTGCATCCCAGTTGCGGCGCAGGACATTGCCTGTAACACGAAGCGCAATCAAAACCCACATCGCCAAAGCAAGTCCGATCCCGCTGATCCAGACAATCTGAGGAATAGATAGCGGTGTGCGTAGGGGCGTGACCGAGATACGGCCGGTTTCAACCGTCCCTTTGACCAATTCAAACCCGTACCAGCCAATAAGGGCGAACAGCGCGCCAAGTGCGAGAAAGCTGAGAATGTCCAATGCAATACGCAAAGGGCGCGGCATCAGATTATAGACAACGTCGATCCGAACATTTCCTTTCTTGCGGATCACGGCTGCGTAGGACCAGGCCGTAGCTGCCGCGAAGACATAGCCTGAAATTTCATCCGCACCCCCAAGCGACGAATTGAAAAGCTTACGCATGATGACTTCCAACCCCACCATGAAAGCTGTCATCAAAAGGGCCGCCCCTGCGACCCAAACGGCAATTTCTGAGACACGGTCAAGCGCGCCTTGTGTTCGGATCAACATGGTAAACCCCCTGCAAAGTTGGATGGCGGCACCAGCATGCCAGTGCCGCCAAGCGCGTTACTGAATTGATAGACCGTTGGCCGCGCCGATCGTGGCGTTCCACGGGTCTGCGCAATCAGCATCGCCGCAGCGGTCGAGCCAGCCTGGAAAGACATGGCTTTGCAGGATATCTCTGGCCTGCGCGCTATCGGCCTCGGTCATCGAGATGAGGGTCATGTCGACGGCATCACCTTTGGAACAACCCGCGTCATCACCCGTCAGACAGGCCAACCCCTCGTTTTCTTCGGTGACATAGTTCGTCCAGGTCGTGTCTTCCCAATTGCTGATCTGCTCGGCCAGTGCGGCGCGAGATGCGTCATCAATGCTCTGCCATTTGGAAAGGTTCGCGTAGAGCCCCGCCATGCCCATGTTAATCGGCAGTTCGCCAACATAGTTGATCACCTCGTGCCAGCTAGCGTCATAGGCTGGGATCGCACCAGTGACCGCGCAATCGACGACGCCGTTCTGGATGGCAGGAACAACTTCACCGAATGCAATCGTCACGTTCGTCGCCCCTGCGCCGGACAAGAAGTCTGCGTGGGTGGCGCTTGAAGTTCTGATCTTACGGCCTTCAAGTCCGGCCAAGCCATCGAACTCGTCTTTGCAGAACACGAACTGGCGACCAAAGGGGTAATGCGCCAGCATGATCAGGTTCTGCTCCGCCAGACGTCCATTGATCACGTCGCGGTAGGCATCGGCGTTCGCGCGTGCGCTAGCCATATCGGTTGCGACACCAGCAAGATCGATGCCTTCCATCTCGGGCGTCGATCCGGTGACATAGGCAACAACCATGTTGCCCATATCGAACACACCGTTTTGTAGCAAGTTGAGCGTCTCGTACCCTTTCAAGCCCATGACAGAGATGGAGACGATTTCGCCACTCATCTGACCATCAGTATTTGCGGACAACGTTTCAGTCCAGAACGGGTTTTCGTAATTTTTAAACTGGCTGAGACTGCTCCAGGTCCCAAGCACCTTAAACTGGTGCGGTTGGATGTCGTCTGCGCTTGCCGTTCCAGCGGCGACTGCAAGACTTAGTCCTGCTATGGTTACGAGTGATTTCAACATAAGTTTCCTCCCTTGGATGTGTTGAATATGTGCCGCTCAGATCATTCGGAGCGATCATTTATTGGAGTGTTCGTGGTCCAATCAAAACTGCCTGTGTCGCGCTCTGTGACCGCCTGTTTCCAGCCAACGGTTTCGACGCGCGCCTTGAAATTCATGCCCTCAGGCGAATGGCGGGTGATCCCGTCAAAGACGGTGGCCAGCCTTTGGGTTTGATTGACCTTTTCTTCCACGGCCGCATTGATCACCATCTTCTGCATCGCCAGCTGGTTGATCGGAACGCTCGCCATTCGCTGCGCCAGCGCCTCGACCTCGGCATCCAATTGCGCATCTGGCACGGATTTCAGCACCAGCCCCATCTCGGCAGCCTCAATCCCGGTGATCTTGTCGCCCGTAAACATCATGCGCTTGGCTTTTTCCGGCCCCAACCGATGCACCCACATCGCCGTCGTCGGGCAGCCCCAAACACGGGTGGGCATGTAGCCGATCTGCGCTGTGTCTCCCATAATCGTAAGATCCGCGCAGAGCGCGATGTCTGACCCGCCAGCAACGGCGAAACCATGCACCTTGCAGACAACTGGTTTCATCGCTCGAAAGAGAGACATGAAGGCCTGCGTATTGGCCCACATAAACTGGAAATCCTGCATCGGATCCCAAGGCATCTCCTGCACAACCTGATTTGTGCCCTTGCCTTCGGCGTAATACGCCAGGTCATAGCCCGAACAGAACGCTTTGCCCGCACCCGACAAGACCATCACATGCACGTCCCTGTCGGCATCCGCTTGCGCCACCGCCGCAGCCAACTCGCCGGGCAAGTCATCGTCGATGGCATTCATCACCTCGGGACGGTTCAGGGTGATCCGACCAATGCGGCCGTCTTTCTCGTAAAGAACTTTTGGCAAGGTGCGTTGCTCCAGTTGTGACTCTCGGTTCGCTGACCGGTTATGGGAGCATGGTTGGCAAACCTGATATTTTCCATTATTAGTTTTCTATGTTTTGATAACTTTGGAATATCAATAATGCTACCAACACTTCGCCAACTCCTCGTCTTCAAAACCGTAGTTGAGCAAGGCAGTTTTCGAAAAAGCGCTGACGTACTGAACACATCCCAGCCAGCGCTGTCGAACTCTGTTAAGGCGCTGGAGGATGTTCTGGGAACGTCGGTGTTCTTCCGAACAACACGATCTGTGGAACTGACTGCGGCTGGCACCGCGCTTTATGCGCGCATCGATCAGATTTTTGAGATGGTTGAGACTGCCACATTGGAAGCCCGCGATGCGGCAGACGGCAAAGGCGGCAGGCTACGACTAAATTACGTGGATTTTGCGATCCTGGGTGGATTGCCCGATGTGCTGGAAAATTTTCGGTCGAAAAACCCGAAGATACAGATTGACATAGGTTTCGCCCGCACGCTTGAACAGATTGAAAAAATGCAGAAAGGCCAGATAGATATCGGGTTTATTTTTGACATGGACACGCCTATTCCGCCGGATTTCCGGCGATTGGTTTTCAGTGTTGAAGGACTTGCCGCTGTTGTGCCCAGAGCGCATCGGTTGGCCAAGAGGGCCACGCTGGAGCTGGAAGAGCTCAAAGGCGAACCCATCATTGCGGGCGACGCCAGATGGGAGCGGTATACGGATATGGTCAACGAGCATTGTATTGCCCGTGGCTTCTCGCTCGAGATTTCTCAGCGGGCTTACTTGCGCGACGAGATGCTGTCCCTCGTTCTGGGGGGTATGGGCGTGCTGATCTACCCTAATTGCATCATGAACGCAGCGCGCTTTGGTTTGCGGGCTATTCCGATCAGCGATGTTGGCGATGTTATCACGACCTCACTGATCTGGCGCAGCGACAGCGCGAACCCAATTGTAGCCCCGTTTGTCGACGCTGTGCGCAAGTCGTTAGCCAACGTCGTTGATACAAAGTAATTATCAATACATAGATTTTTGATATTTGAGAATTCGCGGCACGTTGCCTCTGATATTTTATGAGAACAATGAATAATCAGAGCCACAAATGTACAACTTACACCTCGAAAAAGCGTATTTCCCAGCTCAGTCAGACATGGATGCAATCGATGTGCCTATTGGCGAAGGCCTAAGGGAGGTCACAGCAAGCAACATCTACAGGCCGGCGCTGACTGAGATCCGTCAAGATGGGTCTCGGGGACGCTCCTGGACATACGGCGCGCTTTGGGATGATTGCGAACGACTAGCGCTTGCTTTGAGTTCGCGTTTTACCAAGGGCGAAAAGATTGTGGTCTGGTCTCCAAACAGCCCTGAATGGGTTTTTATGGAATATGCCTGTGCGCTTGCCGGTCTGGTGCTTGTAACGGCCAACCCATCGCTGCAAGCCAAAGAACTTCGGTATGTGCTCGAGCAGTCTGGCGCTGTTGGCCTGTTCCATGTTCAGGAATTCAGGGGCAACCCTATGGCACAGATCGCCACGCTTGCCAGCGACGGCAATAACTTCCTGCGGGAAGTAACTGATCTTGATGATCACGACGTTTTGTTTGCACGAAGCTCAAACGAGGCACGTCTTCCTGAAGTGTCGACCTCCGATCCGGCACAAATTCAATACACGTCAGGAACGACCGGGTTTCCAAAGGCAGCACTTTTATCCCATGGGGGGCTGTTGAACAACGCGCGCTTCTATGCAAATCGCTGCGGCGTCACACAAAACAGCATCTGGATCAATATTATGCAGATGTTTCACACATCCGGCTGTGGGATGGTGACGCTGGGCGCAATGCAGGTAGGCGCGCATATGGTGCTTGTCAGCTTGTTTGACGCGCCGCGCATCGTCGATCTGCTTGAAAGCGAAAAGGCCGATGTCGTCTTAGGCGTTCCGACAATGGTGGTCGCCCTCCTTGAGGAACAGGAAGCCAACCCACGTGATTCAACTGCGTTGCGCGTGATCAGCTGCGGCGGCGCAAATGTCGCCGCGGATTTGGTACGACGGGTGAAGAAAGCGTTTGGATGCGGATTTTCGACCCTCTATGGCCAAACGGAGCACTGCCCGGTTATCACCCAGCACCACTTGGACGACAGCATTGATGATATCTGCAAGACGATTGGCCAGCCGATCCCGCGAACAGACGTGTCCATCCGACGTTTGAGCGACAATTCCTGCGCTGACCTGAACGAGCCAGGTGAAATCTGCGCGCGCGGTCCGTGCACTATGCTTGAATATCACGACAACCCGAAAGCCACGCAGGCGACGATTGACGCTGATGGTTGGCTTCATACTGGTGATTTGGGCACAATGGACGTTCGAGGCTATCTAAAGATCACCGGTCGGGTCAAAGAGATGATTATTCGTGGCGGAGAGAACCACTTCCCTGCGGAAATCGAGAATGCGATGCTAACGCATCCAGAGATTCAAGAAGTCGCTGTGGTCGGTATCGCCGACGAGAAGTGGGGCGAGTTAATTGCGTGTTTCCTCCGGCCATCGGGCGATGCAACTTTGAGCGCGGCGGAACTGAAATCTCATTGCCGATCCGAATTGTCTCCACAAAAAACGCCAAATCTTTGGATTGAGGTCAAAAGCTTTCCGATGACCGGGTCCGGCAAGATCCAGAAATTCGCCTTGCGCGATATGTTCGAACGCGGTGAACTCACACCTTTAACGGCATAGGTGATCCAATGACGAAATCCGAACGGGATCTGCTCACAAGCACGCATTGGGGCACCTACCGGGTGGATGTTGAGAATGGTCGTGTCACCAACCTTCGTGGGTTTGAGCATGACCCAGATCCCTCGCCAATTGGGCCGGGGATAGTGGATGTGCTTGACGGCCCAACACGGATCACGGCCCCGATGGTGCGCAAGAGCTGGCTGGAAGGTGGCCCGGGCACGGCGGGTGACAAACGCGGGTCGGACGCATTCGTGGAGGTTACCTGGGAGGAAGCCAACCGGCTGGTCGCTGCAGAGCTTACCCGCGTGCGCTCTACCCATAGCAACCGCGCGATTTATGCCGGGTCTTACGGCTGGGCAAGTGCTGGGCGGTTTCACCACGCGCAAAGCCAACTCAAACGGTTTCTGAACTGTATCGGTGGATATACCGGTTCCAAAAACACGTATTCCTTCGCTGCGGCAGAGGTGCTCGTACCTCATGTCCTCGGCACCTTCCGCGGGCATTTGGATACAACCACAAGCTGGGAAAGTATTGCATCAGATTGCGAGCTCTTCGTGGCCTTTGGTGGCGTGCCTTTGAAGAATGGGCAGATCAGCCAAGGCGGCACCGGCGCACATGTACAAAAAGACGGGCTTCTGGCCGCGCATGAGGCAGGTGTTGACTTCGTAAATATCTCGCCACTGTGCTCGGACCTGCTTACCCAAATGGATGGAGATTGGCTACCCATTCGGCCCAATACGGACGTGGCGCTGATGCTGTCGCTGGCCCATGTGTTGCTCACCGAAGAACTGCACGATCAAGCGTTCCTTGACAACTATACCGTCGGTTTTGCGCGTTTTGCTGACTATCTGTTGGGCAAAACGGATGGCATTCCCAAATCACCTGAATGGGCCGCAGATATCTGCGAACTACCTGCCGACACCATCCGTGATTTGGCCCGTCGCATGGCGCGCAGCCGGACAATGATCTCAACCGCTTGGGCTTTGACACGTCAGGATCACGGCGAACAACCGTTTTGGGCGGCCATCGCACTTGCGGCGATGCTGGGGCAGATCGGCCTGCCGGGGACGGGCCTTGGGTTCGGCTATTCGGCGATGAACAACACCGGATTGAACCGCACGCCAATCAACTATGCGTCCTTTCCGCAAGGCCATAATCCTGTGCCGGATTTCATCCCCGTGGCGCGCG
>NZ_JBDWVM010000422.1:0-12348 GCF_039984035.1 Planktotalea sp.
CAACTCAAACCTGAAGAGGAAATGTGAAACCGGCCCGCCAACGAAAGTTAGCAGGAAATACAGCAAATAATTGTGATGCTTTGTACGTGGTTCATACGGCTTTGATAGCGGTGAAAATATCATCCGTCCAGTGTGTTGACGAATCCCAATTTCAAATGCCACCTGAGCGCTTGAGTTTAAGGAGCATGCTATGCCTGTCGTTTCCCCAACCCTTAGCAATCTGACCGGCGGTGGCTCTGACGGTTGGGAGGTGTTCATGCGCGCGCGTCAGATGATCGCGGCGGGCACCCCTGTGCTAGAGCTGACAATTGGCGAGCATGACATTCGTACCGATCCCAGCATTCTGGCTGCAATGGACAAGGCCGCGCGCGGCGGTCACACGGGCTATGCGATGGTGCCCGGCATTGTGAAACTGCGCGAAGCGGTGGCGCGGCGTGTCACTGAGCGAACAGGTGTTCCCACTTCTGTTGAAAACGTGATGATCACCCCCGGTGGTCAGGCTGCGCTCTTCGCCAGCCATCTGGCGACCTGCCCCCATGGCAGCAAGGCGCTTTACATTGATCCGTACTATGCCACCTACCCCGGCACGTTGCGCGGTGTTGGCGCTGTTGCCGCCCCTGTTCCGGCCCATGCCGAGAACGGATTTCAACCACGCGCCTCTGACATCGACGCCGCGGCGACAGGCGCAAGCAGCCTGTTGATCAACTCGCCCAACAACCCGACTGGGGTGATTTACACCCGCGAAACCTTGGAAGACATTGCCGAGGTTTGCAAAAAACGTGACCTCTGGCTGATTTCTGATGAAGTCTACGACACGCAAATTTGGCAGGGCGAACATATCTCACCGCGTAGTCTGCCCGATATGGCGGAACGCACGCTCGTGATCGGCTCTATGTCTAAAAGCCATGCGATGACCGGCAGCCGCGTGGGTTGGATCGTTGGCCCTGCCAACATTATCGCGCATATTTCTAATCTGGCGACACATACGACCTATGGCGTTGCGGGTTTCATCCAAGACGCCGCCCTCTTCGCGCTGGAGCAAGGCACGGCGCTTGAAGACAAAGTTGGCGCGCCATTCGCGCGACGCCGTGAACTGACAGTGGCTATTCTGAACAAGCAAAATCATATCCGCATGATCCCTGCGGATGGCGCGATGTATGTCATGCTGGATATCCGCGAGACGGGGCTCAGCGGTGAGGACTTCGCCAATCAATTACTCGACACGCATCATATCGCGGTCATGCCGGGCGAGAGTTTCGGCGCTGCAGCTGCGGGGCATATTCGCGTTGCCATGACCATCGCGGATGACGCCTATGTCGAGGCGCTCCAGACCCTATGCGATTTTGCGGCGGAGCTTTGCGAATAGGAAAACTTGGGTTAGGCTGGCGTCATTCACATAACGAAAGCTTTTCACATGACCCGTATTTTGTTGCTTATCGCGCTGCTGTTTGGTGCATCCCACGCTGTCGCGCAGTCCTATCCTGAATATAATTCCACCACGGTAAACGACTATGCCGGACTGCTTGATGACGCTGCCGAGGCGCGCGTTGTGCAGGAACTCGAAAACTTGCGCAAAGACACCGGCGTTGAAATGACAGTTCTAACCTTGTCGCGTCAGGATATGTTCGCGCCTGATATCACGATTGAGAAATTCGCGACGGGTCTCTTTAACGAATGGGGCATCGGGGACAAGACCAGCAATGATGGTGTTTTGGTTTTGATCCTGAAAACCGACCGCGCCATGCAGATTGAGCTTGGCGATGGCTACGGACACGAATGGGACCGCGAGACCGCACGCGTGATCGACCGCTCTTTCCTGCCCGCATTTGGCGAAGACCGCTATCAAGACGGGATTCAAGCAGGTGTAACAGATATTATTAACTCCATCGTGAAACCATTTCTCACAGGGGAAGAGGCACCCAAAAGCTCTGGCGAGGGCAGCAATTTCATCTGGGTTATTTTTACAGCGATCTTTGGCGGCATCGCAGCGCTGATTTTCAAAGACAAATTCGTGAAGCTAAAGAAATGCCCCGAATGCGGCGGTCGCCATCTTAATCGCTCGCGCCATGTGAAAAACAAAGCAACAAAACAGGCGGCAGGAGACGGTGACATGATCACCGAGTGCGACAACTGCTCTTACCGCGCTGTTGTCCCCTACACCATCAGCCGTATTTCTTCGTCATCTTCAAAGAGTAGCTTCGGAGGCGGATCGTCGAGCGGCGGCGGCGCTGGTGGAAAATGGTAAAGTCTAAAAACGACGTTTCGTCGGTTTTGGCGTAGAATCGATTTTAAATTTGTCCTCCACTGGGTTCCACTAGTGGAGGATTGTCCTTGAACGGCAATGATTGGAAACTCGTGCTGACGCGCGTGACGATTGGGGCAAGGCGTGGACGCGCGGCGCGTGGGCGCCCCTAGGAGAGGTTCATCACCCCTCTTCTTTTTCCACGTCCAAAGGTCATCCCCATGAACGATCAATCCCCCACCCGCCGCTCCGGAGGACGCAATGCGCGTCGCGAAGCACGTTCCAACAAACTCGCCGATCACCTGCGCCCTATTCGCGCAGGCATGGAGGGCGGCAAATACAAACCGCTCAGCGATATTGATGTTGAGAAAATCCATCAAGCCGCGCTAACAGCGTTGGAGACCATTGGCCTTGCAGACGCGCCAGATTCAGGCGTTGAAATCCTGACTAATGCCGGTGCCATCTTGGGCGATGACGGACGCATCAGATTTCCGCGCGCCTTGGTCGAGGACGCCTTGGCCAAAGCTAACCGCGACGTGACCTTGTTCAGCCGCGATGGAAAGAACGACCTCGATCTATCGGGTCAGCGCGTCCACTACGGCACGGCGGGCGCTGCGGTGCATTTGGTCAATATCGAAGGCAATGAATACCGCGAAAGCACGCTGCAAGACCTTCATGATGCGGCGCGTATTTGCGATGTCTTGGACAACATCCATTTCGTGCAACGCCCCATGGTTGCGCGGGACATTCTCGACACGATGGAAGGTGAGCTGAACGCCATCTACGCCTGCACCAGTGGCACGACAAAACACGTCGGCATTTCGTTTTCCGAGGCAAGCATCGTCCCACATGCCGTTGAAATGTTGCACAAAATCGCAGGCGGCAAAGACAAGTGGCTCGAGCGGCCATTTATGTCCAACTCCAACTGTTTCGTGGTGCCGCCCATGAAGTTTGCGACCGAATCCTGCGAAGTCATGGAAGCCTGTATCGAAGGCGGCATTCCTGTGCTCCTCCTATCCGCGGGCATGGCCGGCGCAACCGCACCATCAACGATTGCGGGCGCGATAACGCAGGCCACAGCGGAATGCCTTGCTGGTTTGGTCTATGTAAATGCGATCAAACCGGGCCACCCCGCCATCTTTGGCACATGGCCCTTTGGCCTTGATCTGCGCACAGGCGCCATGACAGTCGGCTCAGGCGAGCAAGCCTTGCTCAGCGCGGGCTGTGCACAGATGCATGCCTTCTATGGGCTGCCGGGCGGCGCTGCGGCGGGTGCCTCGGATTCCAAAATGCCTGACATGCAGGCGGGTTGGGAGCAAATGTGCTCAAACGTCATGGCGGGTCTGTCTGGTCTGAACATGGTCTATGAGGCGGCTGGCATGCATTCTTCCCTGCTCGGGTTTTGCCATGAAAGCCTGATCCTAAGCGATGATTTGATCGGTCAAGCCATGCGCTGTGTGCGCGGCATCGAGGTCAATGATGAAACCCTCGCGCTCGATCAAATTGCAGAGGTTTGCATCGGTGGACCAGGTCACTACCTTGGAACGGATCAAACCTTGGGACGCATGCAATCTGATCACGTTTATCCAGCGCTTGGGGATCGCACATCGCCCAAGGAATGGGCTGAAATCGGCAAACCCAATTTGATCGCAAAGGCGAAGGCGAAAAAGGAAGAAATCCTCGCGACGCGGTCTCGCGCGAGATTCGATGCCGCCCTCGATGCCGATATTCGCGCGAATTTTAAGATCCATTTGCCGTCTTAAAGCGTCTATTCCGCGCAAAATACGCATAGTTTCGCACCCTTCACAGGGTGCGACGCAATTTCGCTGGCCTTTTACGCAGCGCCCCTATAACGGAGGCTCAACTCAGCTAAAGGCAGTGACTTATGGACCTTCGCAATATTGCGATTATCGCACACGTTGACCACGGCAAAACGACGCTCGTGGATGAACTACTCAAGCAATCCGGCGCTTTCCGTGAAAACCAAGCTGTTGCAGAACGTGCAATGGACAATGACGCAATCGAGCGCGAGCGCGGCATTACAATTTTCGCGAAACCAACTTCGGTTGAGTGGAAAGGCACGCGCATCAACATCGTTGACACGCCAGGCCACGCGGATTTTGGCGGCGAAGTTGAACGTATTCTGTCCATGGTCGACGGTGTTGTTCTGTTGGTGGATGCGGCTGAAGGCCCAATGCCACAGACGAAGTTCGTAACGTCCAAAGCTTTGGCCCTTGGTCTGCGCCCTATCGTTTGCTTGAACAAAGTGGACAAGCAAGACGCCGAGCCGGATCGCGCACTTGATGAGTGTTTTGACCTCTTCGCGTCTTTGGATGCGAACGACGATCAACTCGACTTCCCACACATGTACGCCTCTGGCCGTAATGGTTGGGCGGACAATGAACTGGACGGTCCACGCAAAGACCTATCTGCCTTGTTCGACCTGATCGTGAACCACGTTCCAAAGCCAAAGCAAATCGCACGCCAAAGCGAAGATTTCCGCATGTTAGCGACGACACTCGGTTCTGACGCTTTCGTTGGACGCCTTCTGACCGGCCGCGTTGAAAGCGGTACGCTGAAAGTTGGCGCAACGGTTCAGGCCCTGTCCCGCATTGGCCAAAAGATTGAACAGTTCCGCGTGACACGTATCCAAGCCTTCCGTGGTCTGTCCGAGCAGGACATCGACGAAGCGCAGGCAGGCGATATCGTTTCCATCGCAGGCATGTCCAAAGCGACGGTTGCCGACACGATTTGCGCCCTCGCGGTTGACGAACCACTTGATGCGCAACCTATCGATCCGCCTACCATCACAGTGACCTTCGGCATCAACGACAGCCCATTGGCTGGCCGCGATGGGAAAAAGGTCCAATCCCGCGTTATTCGCGATCGCCTGATGAAAGAAGCAGAATCCAACGTTGCGATTAAGATCGGTGAAACACCCGGCGGTGAAGCGTTTGAAGTCTCCGGTCGCGGCGAACTTCAAATGGGTGTTCTGATTGAAAACATGCGCCGCGAAGGGTTCGAGCTTTCGATCTCTCGTCCGCAGGTTATCATGAAGGAAGACGCTGACGGTGTCCGCGTTGAGCCGATTGAAGAAGCGACAATCGACGTGGATGACGAATATTCCGGCGCGGTTATCGAAAAGCTGACAGGCACGCGCAAAGGCGAGCTGGTTGAAATGCGCCCTGCTGGCGCAGGCAAGACCCGCATCATCGCGCATGTGCCGTCTCGTGGCCTTATCGGCTATCACGGTGAATTCCTGACCGACACGCGCGGCACTGGCGTTCTCAACCGTGTTTTCCACGGCTGGGCACCGCACAAAGGGTCTATCCCGGGCCGTCGCGCAGGTGTTCTGATCTCCATGGAGAACGGTCAATCTGTTGCCTTCGCCCTTTGGAACCTTGAAGATCGCGGCAAGATGTTCATCGGCGCGCAAGCTGACGTTTACACAGGCATGATCATTGGTGAGCACAGCCGTGAAAACGATCTGGAAGTGAACCCGCTCAAAGGTAAAAAACTGACGAACGTTCGTGCCTCTGGCACGGATGAAGCGGTTCGCCTGACGACGCCGGTGACGCTGAGCCTTGAAGAAGCGATTGCTTACATCAACGATGACGAGCTTGTGGAAGTGACGCCAAACGCGGTTCGCCTGCGTAAACGCTATCTCGACCCACATGAGCGCAAGCGTCAGTCACGCGGCGCATAAGCGCGACAGACGTCGGACAATAAAAAGCGCGGTAGGATATATCCTACCGCGCTTTTCTTTTTAGGCGACATGGCTGGATGAAATTATCCAACCTCGTCCGTCTAGATTAGTGATGACACTTGATCTGGCGCATAACGTAGTGCGCAGATGTCTTCAGCGTTGCAACTTCGCGATAGACTGGCGGGTAGGACACCAGTTCGATACGACCATTGCGGTGCTCGTACTGGCTCTTGCCAGCTTTAACGAGGTGCTTGGTGTAGTTGTATGTCGCGGGAACAAGGTGCTTGTCATAGCAAGCGACTGTTTTGCCTTCCCATGCCATAGCTGGTGCTGCGAAACCAAGGGCTGCGATAACTGCTGTAAATAGGGTCTTTTTCATCATTACTCTCCAATAAATGCTCAACAAAAGCAGGTATCTTTGACCAATTGTTCACGACGAAAATTTGAATAGATCATGTTTTTAATGTGTTAAGCGAAAATTGTCTTCAATTCATCGAATGTCGAAAACTTCTAAGCTCACAAAAGAAAAAGCGCGAAACCGAAGTTTCGCGCTTTCTTTATTCTGACGTATGGCTGTTAATATCGGCTCTACGTCAAAGACCAGCTTAGTGGTGGCACTTGATCTCACGCATAACGTAATACGAGTCAGATGTCTTTGTGCGCACTTCGCGGTATACCGGTGGGTATGCAACCAACTCAATGTGACCGTTCTTGTGCTCGTACTGGCTCTTGCCAGCTTTAACGAGAACTTTTGTTGCAGAATATTTTGCAGGCACGAGATGCTTGTCGTAGCAAGCTACTGTTTTGCCTTCCCAAGCCATTGCAGGTGCAGCAAATGCGACTGCTGCGATCGCAGCTGAAATTAGGGTCTTTTTCATAATAGTTCCTCCAGGTTACCCTTCACGTGAGATTGACTTAACGGCACTGCGGCCACGGAACCTACAGAAAAAACGATAGATTTAGAGGCGGCGTTAACCAAAACCCCTTATTTTACTTGCTTTTCGATGAAATTCCCAAAATTCGGCCCACCGCAAATTAGGCAAGCCTGCCACAAATTGGGACCGACTAATGCCTTTGCGGAAACAGTCATTCTATCTATCTGGGATTGTTTAAAGTTTTCAGATGACCTTGGATCATCATTGCGAATCGCTTGAAATATTCACAGCGCTCTAACGGAATAAGCCCGCCATTTAATTTATGCACAAACCTTGGTTATTACCCAATGTGCGCGGGATCGGCACTATTGCGCCGATCTCGTTTTCAAGGCGACCATCAAGACGCAGTGTAGACGTCGTTAGCTTTCGACTTCTTCAACAATTACCAAATCACGCTCAGACGCATTGCGGGCAAAATCGAGGGCCTCTTGATAGGCCGCTGAATGATAACACTCATGCGCCTTCTCAAGGCTTGGGAACCGCGCAACCACGTTACGCGCACGATCACGGCCTTCTAACTGTTCATGCTTGCCCGCACGCGCGAGAAAATACCCGCCATGCGCCGCAATCGCCCCGCCCGCGCGCTTGGCATATTCGCCATACGCGGCCTCGTCAGTGACATGAACATTCGCAATCCAAAGTGCTGTTGGCATGATTATCCTCCTAGGACCTGTTTCGCGGCCGCAATCGCCGCATCTGCGTTCGCAACGTCTTTGCCGCCGCCCTGCGCCATATCAGGGCGACCACCGCCGCCCTTGCCACCAAGCTCGACAACAGCGGCCTTGACCAGATCAACCGCAGAGACAGTGTCTTTGGTATCTTCGGTCACGCCAGCAGCCACAGCCGCCTTGCCGCCCGCATCCGCGATCAACAGAACGGCGCCCGATCCGATGCGCGCCTTATGCTCATCGATTAGCGCCGGAAGATCCTTGCCAGAAACGCCCGACAGAACCTGAGCGACAAAGTTAACACCGTTCACGGTTTCAGCATCTGCGCCACCACCCTGCCCTGCACCGCCGGACATGGCCAATTCGCGGCGCAACTGCGCGACTTCATTGCTGAGTGTTTTACGCTCTTCCAGCAGCGCTTTGACGCGCGCGGGCACATCGGCGGCTTGGGCCTTCAGATCGCTTGCAACAGCCGTCAACCGCTGATCCTGCGCACGCAGATGATCAAGGGCATCCTGTCCTGTCAGCGCTTCAATACGGCGTACTCCCGCACTGGATGCACTATCACCGAGCAAAGCAAAGGCGCCGATATCACCCGTTTGGCGCACATGCGTGCCGCCGCAAAGCTCAAGCGAATAGGTTTCACCATTGCTGCCTTTGCCAGAGCCCGCCTGAATGCCCATGGACACTACGCGCACTTCATCGCCGTATTTTTCACCGAATAGCGCCTGCGCGCCAAGGGCACGCGCATCGTCTGGTGTCATGATACGTGTCTCAACCGGCGTGTTCTGACGGATATAGGTGTTCACTTCTTTCTCGACGCGCGCCAATTCATCCGCAGTCAGGCCTTTGCCATGGGAGAAATCGAAACGAAGACGATCTTCTGCATTAAGAGAGCCGCGCTGAGCAACATGATCGCCCAACTCTTCGCGCAGGGCCTCATGCAGCAAGTGCGTCACAGAGTGGTTTGCGCGGATCGCGGTGCGGCGCGCATGATCAACCTCAAGAACAGCGGCGCTGCCTTTGGCAATCTCGCCCTGCTCTACCGTCGCCATATGAATAAAGACGCCTTGGCTCTTCATGGTATCCGTGACCTTGGCAGTCCCCGTCTCAGTCTTAATGATACCTTTGTCGCCAACCTGACCGCCGCTTTCCGCATAGAACGGCGTTTGGTTCAAGATGATCTGAACCTCCTGCCCCTCTTTGGCAATGTCAGATTCTGCGCCATCCATGACCAATGTGGCGATCTGACCTTCTGCAGTCTCTGTGTCGTAACCAAGAAAATCCGTTGTGCCATAAGCATCCGCAACGTCGAACCAAATCGCGCTATCTGCGGCTTCGCCCGTGCCAGACCAAGCAGCGCGCGCCTTTGCCTTTTGTTCTGCCATTGCAGCGTCAAAGCCATCGGTGTCGACCTCACGGCCCTTTTCACGCAATGCGTCCTGCGTCAGATCGAGTGGGAATCCATAAGTATCATAGAGCTTGAATGCGGCGGCACCGGGCAACACGTTACCCTCTGGCAGGCCTGCAAGTTCATCATCAAGCAGCTTCAATCCACGATCCAACGTCTGACGGAAACGCGTTTCTTCAAGGCGCAATGTCTCTTCGATCATCGACTGACCTTGGCTCAGCTCAGGGAAAGCCGCGCCCATTTGGTGAACCAAGGCTGGAACCAAACGATGCATCAGCGGATCTTTCGCACCTAATAGATGCGCGTGACGCATCGCGCGGCGCATAATGCGGCGCAGAACATAGCCGCGCCCGTCATTGGACGGCATCACGCCATCCGCAATCAAGAACGAGGTTGAGCGCAAGTGATCCGCGATCACGCGGTGATGGGTTTTGCCCGGGCCATCAGGATCAACATTGGTCGCATCGGCGCTCGCTTCGATCAAAGAGCGCATCAAATCAGTGTCGTAGTTGTCGTGCTTGCCCTGAAGCAAGGCACCAACCCGTTCGAGACCCATGCCTGTATCAATGCTCTGCATATCGAGCGGTTTCATTGAACCGTCTTCGAATTGCTCATTCTGCATGAAAACAATGTTCCAGATTTCAATGAAACGGTCACCGTCTTCTTCCGGGCTACCGGGAGGGCCACCCCAAATATGTTCGCCGTGATCATAGAAAATCTCGGTGCACGGACCACATGGACCCGTCGGCCCCATGCGCCAGAAGTTATCATCCGTTGGGATACGGATAATACGATCGTCGGACAGACCCGCGACCTTCTTCCAGATTTCGGCCGCTTCGTCGTCGGTATGATATACCGTGACAAGCAGTTTTTCTTTCGGGATTTGGAATTCTTTGGTCAGCAATTCCCATGCAAATTGGATCGCATCGGCTTTGAAGTAATCACCAAAGCTAAAGTTTCCGAGCATTTCAAAGAACGTATGGTGGCGCGCCGTATAGCCAACGTTGTCCAAATCGTTGTGCTTGCCGCCTGCGCGCACACATTTTTGCGATGTGGTCGCCCTCACATAGTCGCGCGTTTCCAAACCCGTAAATAGGTTTTTGAACTGCACCATGCCCGAGTTTGCGAACAACAAGGTCGGGTCATTGCGTGGGACAAGCGGGCTTGAGGAAACGACCTCATGGCCTTGTTTGCCGAAGTAGTTGAGATAGGTGGATCGAATATCGTTAAGACTTGCCATGGGACATGCGCCTTTTGGGCCGGAATTGCGTTAAAGATGAAATACCCCCACACCCAGCCACTGTCCACAGCGTGATCCAAAGCTGTGCAATTTCCCGTCCAGAAGTAGAAAAAGCGCCGCCCAAAGGCCGCGCTTTCTCCAGATCGTCCATCAGTTGGACCCGATTAACTCTCTAAGATATCATCATCCGACTTTTTCTCGCTCTCGGGCATTTCGAAATCAAGGCCGTGCGCGGCGCGGATCTTATCTTCGATATCAAGCGCGATATGCGAGTTTTCTTTCAGGAACGTCTTTGCATTTTCACGCCCCTGCCCGATCCGCTCATCACCATAGCTGAACCAAGACCCAGCTTTGTCTACGACGCCAGCCTTCACACCAAGGTCAAGCAATTCGCCCATTTTGGAGATGCCTTCACCATACATGATGTCGAATTCGACCTGCTTAAAGGGCGGCGCAACTTTGTTTTTAACAACCTTCACGCGTGTCGCGTTACCGACAATTTCATCGCGATCCTTCAACGCACCAATACGGCGGATGTCGAGGCGCACAGAGGAATAGAACTTCAACGCGTTACCGCCTGTCGTTGTCTCTGGTGAGCCGAACATGACACCAATCTTCATCCGGATTTGGTTGATGAAGATCACCATGCAGTTGGAGCGGCTGATAGAGCCAGTCAATTTCCGCATCGCTTGGCTCATCAGGCGGGCATGAACGCCAACGCTGCTATCGCCCATGTCACCTTCCAACTCGGACTTTGGTGTCAGCGCCGCAACCGAATCGACAACAACCATGCTCACCGCGCCAGAGCGCACCAGCGTGTCGACGATTTCAAGGGCTTGCTCACCCGTGTCAGGCTGGGAGATCAGAAGTTCATCCAAATCAACGCCAAGCTTCTTGGCGTACTGTGGGTCAAGCGCGTGTTCAGCATCAACAAATGCACAAACGCCACCCTTTTTCTGCTCTTCCGCAACTGTGTGCAGGGTCAATGTGGTTTTACCTGAACTTTCAGGGCCATAAATCTCAACGATCCGCCCTTTTGGCAGGCCACCGATGCCAAGAGCAATGTCCAGACCAAGTGAGCCCGTTGACGTAGCTTCAATCTCTTGGATCGCGTTTTCATCGCCCAATTTCATGATCGAACCTTTGCCAAACTGGCGTTCGATCTGTGCCAAAGCGCTATCGAGCGCCTTTTGCTTGTCTGCGTTTGCTTTGCTGCTCATGCTTAATAAATCTGCCGTTGCCATTTCTTTCGGTCCTTATTCCACATGCTGCCTACCGCAGCAATGATTGCCTAATGTTCCGCCTTCGTTCTCTTTTGCGATCAAAAGAAGAACAAATCAAGTTAAATCTTCTGCTTTAAGATTGGCGACGATCCGTTAAGAATGTGTTGAGAAACAATACTCTTCCCCTGTGAGGTTGCTATGCTGGTGTTCTGGAAAGAAAAAATCGTGCTTCTTGCTGTTCCAAAAACAGGAACAACAGCAATTGAAAACGCCCTTGCCAACAAAGCATCGATGATCGTATCTCACCCGCCCGAGCTGAAACATGCGCCCGTTTATCGTTATAATCGATTCTTCCGACCTATGTTTGAAAAGGCCTGTAACGCTCAGCTAGAAACCTTTGCAATGATGCGCGAACCTATCAGTTGGCTTGGCAGTTGGTACAGATATCGGCAACGCGACTTTCTTGACGGAAAACCGAATTCTACCAAGGGGATAAGTTTTGACGATTTTGTTCTGGCTTATATGAAGGGGGACAAACCGGCGTTTGCAAATGTCGGCTCGCAAGCGCGTTTTCTCGAACCACGCCCCAATGGAACGAAGGTCGATCATCTCTTCCAATACGAGGATGTTGCTGGTTGGACAGGTTTCCTTGAAGAGCGCTTGGATCGGAAAATCGATTTAGACCGACTAAACGTTTCTGCAAACCAACCGCTGGAACTATCCAAAGCTGTTGAAACTCGGTTTAAGCGGAAAATGCATGAAGAGATGGATTTGTGGAACAGCATTGGCGTTCGCGTTTAACCCCTCGCCCCTCAATTCAACTGGCTTTGCACTGTAGTCGTTAGCTCAGAAAGCGAAAAGGGTTTAGGCAAGAACACAGATTTGGGCAGTTCTTCGATACCGCCCTGAAGCGCCGATTCTGC
>NZ_JBDWVM010000423.1:0-6034 GCF_039984035.1 Planktotalea sp.
TTACGGTGCGACGTTGCTTGTCCGTCGCTGTGACCTCAATTTGCGCCTTACCGCTGCGCTTTTCAAAACACGAGCGCTCACCGCGCTGTGACGCGCTGACACAGATTGCAAACTCCCTCACGCGGGCGTGTGCAAAACAGATCTAACCCACTGATACAAAACAGATTTGATTATTACAGAAACACAGGCGCACACAGCCCTGCACAGGTTAGGTGCGCAGATGTGCACATCTAAAATTCCCAATTGAAACACATCTCCCCAAACTCTCACGCAACCGAGAGCAAATACCCCCAAATACAACAAAGCCCACGTAAAACGTGAGCTTTGTAACAGGTCAAATTGTAAGTTTTTGGAGCCAAAGGCGGCTTAGATCGCCTTTTTAAGACTCTCATCCAGATAAATCTCACGCAAACGCGGCGCAACCTTACCTGGTTTGCCGTCCCCAAGCTGCGCGCCGTCGATTTCAACGACTGGCATCACAAAAGTCGAGGCCGACGTGATGAAAGCTTCGTCCGCTTGCATGGCTTCTTCGATAGTGAAGTTGCGTTCTTCCACTTCCATCTGCGCTTCTTTCGCAAACCGCAGTACTGCAGCGCGGGTGATGCCATGCAGGATATCGTTGGACAGGCCACGCGTGATGATCTTGTTGCCTTTGACGATGTAGGCGTTGTTCGAGGTGCCTTCGGTCACAAATCCGTCTTCCACCATCCATGCATCATCAGCGCCGGCTTTCTTCGCCATCATCTTACCCATGGACGGGTAGAGCAGCTGCACGGTCTTAATATCGCGGCGTCCCCAGCGCACATCTTCGATGGAAATCACTTTGATACCCGTTTGAGCAACAGGGGAGCTTGCAAGGCCAGGTTTGTTTTGAGTGAAGAGAACAATGGTCGCTGGTGTCGTCTCAGGGTCAGGGAAGACAAAGTCACGGTCATCTGGCGCGCCGCGTGTGATTTGCAGGTAAACCATACCTTCGTCAATCTCGTTCACGCGCACTAATTCACGGTGCACTTCTAACAGATCTTCTTTGGAAATCGGGTTTGCCATGTCCAGTTCAGTCAGGGAACGTTCCAAACGTACTGCATGACCATCAAAATCGATCAGTTTACCACCAAGGACCGAGGTCACTTCATAGACGCCATCTGCCATCAGAAACCCGCGATCAAAGATCGATACTTTGGCTTCCGTTTCAGGAAGGAATTCGCCGTTTACATATACAGTGCGTGTCATGAACATGGTCCTTTAGAGTATGTCTACGTGTTTGAAGCAGCTTGTTTCATAGCTTGCACCACGTCTTCAAGGCTTCGTATTGCCCCAGTTTGCAAATATTCCATGGCTTTGAGAGAAGCATCATGCGCCTCCACACTCGAACCTGCTACACAGTCGTCGATCACGCGCGTGAAATAGTCGTGCTGATGGGCATCCACGAAAGTGTAGTGAACGCAGACATCCGTGAGCCCGCCAACAAGGAGAAGCGTTTCTGCCTTCAGCCCCTTCAGAAGGATTTCCAAATCCGTCCCGAAGAACGCTGAGTATCGCCGCTTGGGAACGACATAGTCGGTTGGAAGGATACCCATCTCTTTCACGGCAAGCGCTGTCTTCGGGTTATCCTCCAGACAATGCACATCTTCATCGCCGTCAAGTTCACGACCAAAATCGACAAGATCAGGGCGATGCACTTCTTGAATAAAGACAATCGGGATATCGCAAGCGCGTGCCGCATCAATCGCTTTGCGCGCCTCAAGCATCCGTTCCTTATAACCGGGCATATTATCGATAGAGCGCACAAGGCTGTCGTCAATAAATGTCGACGCTTGAATGTCGATGACAATGAGAACTGCCTTGCCCTCAATCAGCCCGCGTTTTGGAGTGTTGGAATTCGCCATTGCGTTACCCCCAAAGTGCCGTTTCGGGTGGATGCACGCCCGCATCGTCAAAGCGCAATGGGCAATCACGATCCTCGGCGAGCAAGAGTGGCCCATCGAGATCGGTGAACAGCACGCCCTGCGCCAACAGTGTTGCAGGTGCCATCGCAAGCGAAGAACCAACCATGCAACCAACCATCACGCCGTAGCCTTGCGCGATAGCTTCCTCTTTCAATGCAAGCGCTTCGGTCAGGCCACCAGTTTTGTCGAGCTTGATGTTCACCACATCATATTTGCCCTTAAGCTTAGCGAGACTGGAACGATCATGACAGGATTCATCAGCGCAGACCGGCAATGGACGCTCAATGTCGCGCAATGCATCATCTGCGCCCGCAGGCAGGGGTTGCTCAACCAATTCTACGCCAAGACCAACCAGATGCGGGGCCAGTTCTGCGTAGACATCGGCGGTCCACCCCTCATTTGCGTCTATTATAATGCGCGCGTTCGGCGCACCACGGCGCACGGCCTCAAGACGGGGCATATCATCCGGCGTTCCGAGCTTGATCTTCAGCAGCGGACGGAACGCGTTTTCGGCCGCCTGCGCCTGCATCTTTTCAGGGGTATCTAAAGAGAGCGTATAGGCCGTTATCTCTGGCAAGGGTTTTGGCAGGCCAGCAAGTTCCCAAACGGGTTTGCCTGCCTGCTTGGCCTCCAGATCCCAAAGCGCGCAATCCACCGCGTTGCGCGCCGCGCCCGGCTCTAACAATTCTGCAAGCGATGCGCGTGTGATGTCAGAGGGCAATGCGCAAATTTCAGCTTCAACGCTTTCCATCGTTTCATCATACCGCGCATAGGGCACACATTCGCCCCAGCCCACATGACCTCCGTCTGACACTTTTACTGTCAGAACTTTGGCGTCCGTTCGCGAACCGCGCGAGATCGTGAAGACCTGCGCGAGCTTGAACACATTATGTGTGACATCAATTTGCATTCGTTTCCCCAACATCGCCAGTTTTACGCATATTCATCAGATTACGGCCAAGGCCTCAACCAGACGTTCTGCGCCCTGACGATACGGATCGACAGTCGGGAGACCCATACGATCTTCTACCTCTTTGAGGTAGACGATAGCCTCTTCTTCGCTCATGTGTTGCGTATTGATCGAGATACCGATGATTTTGCAATCTGGGTTCGCAACCTTGGCCAACGGCAACGCCATATCACGCAGCGCTTCTAGGGTCGGCAACGAATATGTTGGCAAACCGCGCATATGTTCACGTGTTGGTTCGTGACACAAAACAATTGCATCCGGCTGACCGCCGTGAATCAACGCCATTGTCACACCAGAATAAGACACGTGGAACAGGCTGCCCTGCCCTTCGATCATGTCCCAGTGGTCATCATCATTGTCCGGCGTCAGATACTCCACCGCACCAGCCATAAAGTCAGCGACAACCGCATCAAGTGGCACGCCCTGTCCTGTGATCAGAATACCGGTCTGACCCGTTGGACGGAACGTAGACTTCACACCCATCTTTTGCGCGGCTGCGTCCATGGCCAAGCCCGTGTACATTTTTCCAACAGAGCAATCTGTGCCAACCGCGAGGCATCGTTTGCCTGTGCGTTTGATACCGTTAGCGATTGGATAATCCACGCTCGGTACGCGAACGTCATGAAGTGTCGCGCCGGCGGCTTCTGCGGCAGCGACCAAATCTGGCTCGTCGCGAAGGAGGTTATGTAGGCCAGATGCCAGATCATACCCCATTTCCAGCGCTTCGATCAGAACCGCTTTCCAAGATGGGCTGATGACGCCACCGCGGTTAGCGACGCCGATAACAAGCGTTTTGGCACCTGCGGCTTTGGCTTCGGCCAAGGTCATGTCGGTGAGGCCCAAATCAGCCTTACAGCCCTGAAGGCGCAATTGGCCAACGGAGTTCTCTGGACGCCAATCTTTGATCCCTTGAGCGACCTTCGCTGCGAGAGAGTCAGGCGCGTCGCCCAAGAAAAGTAAGTAAGGTGTATGGATCATGGTTTCGTCCTTCGAATCTGCAGTCTCAACGCACAGCTTCTGGGAAATAGCATGCGAAATTCTTCGATTATTTCGGTCAAATTAATTTTCTTTCGAAGTAAAACTTAACTTCGCGATTAATGTTCGAAGAATATTCGAACTATTGACGCAACTTCGCAGAAATCCACCTCTCATTCTGCATCGCGGCGCACGATGTTGCAGGCGCAGAAATTTCCCTTGCGAACAACCTCGCAACGAAATAACTCTTGAGGTAGATAAAACGTAATTTAATTGCTTGAAGGAATCGCAATGAGCTTCCGTATCCAACCAACCCCTGTCGCACGCCCAAACCGTTGCCAATTGTTTGGCCCCGGCTCCCGCCCTGCCATTTTTGAAAAAATGGCAACGAGCGCAGCGGATGTGATCAACCTCGATCTGGAAGACAGCGTCGCCCCGTCTGACAAAGACAGCGCGCGCGAGAATATCATCAAAGCAATCAGCGATGTGGATTGGGGCACCAAGACCCTGTCCGTGCGCATCAACGGTTTGGACACGCCATATTGGTATCGCGATGTTGTTGATCTTTTGGAACAAGCGGGCGATCGCCTTGATCAGATCATGATCCCAAAGGTGGGCTGCGCGGCTGACATCTATGCCGTCGACGCACTCGTCACCGCAATTGAAACCGCGAAAGGGCGCAGCAAGCCTATCTCTTTCGAGGTCATCATCGAAAGCGCCGCTGGCATCGCACATGTCGAAGAAATTGCAGCCGCCTCACCCCGCCTGCAAGCGATGAGCCTTGGCGCAGCTGACTTTGCTGCTTCCATGGGCATGGCGACGACGGGCATCGGTGGCACGCAAGAAAACTACTACATGCTCCGCGATGGCGCAAAACATTGGTCCGATCCATGGCACTGGGCACAAGCCGCAATCGTAGCGGCCTGCCGCACACATGGTGTGCTGCCTGTGGATGGTCCGTTTGGCGATTTCTCAGATGACGAAGGCTACCGTGCGCAAGCCCTGCGATCTGCAACGCTCGGCATGGTTGGTAAATGGGCGATCCACCCCAAGCAGATCACCGTTGCGAACGAGGTCTTCACCCCGTCCGAGGAAGCCGTAACCGAAGCGCGCGAAATTCTTGCAGCGATGGAAACAGCCAAAGCAAATGGCGAAGGCGCGACGGTTTACAAGGGCCGCTTGGTGGACATTGCGTCCATCAAACAAGCCGAAGTTATCGTGCGTAATTCTGAATTGCTGGCGAACTAAGACAGTCGCTTAATTCTGCAGGCAAGTGGCGAAGCTATTCGCCATTCCACGCAGAAGTTCAGAGTATAGATCGGGGCCGGGCGTCAGGTCGGCCCCCATTGGATCAAGAACACCCGTATGTGCGCTTGTTCCTTCGATCACCACTTTCACTAGACGCGGGCTTTGCTGCGGCTCGGTGAACACACATTCCACATTGTGCTCTGCAAGCTCTGCGCGGGCTGTAGCGATTCTCGCAGGGCTAGGCTCGGAGGCATCGCCCAGCGCGACAGACCCTGCAAACTCCAGTCCAAACCGCGCGTCGAAATACTGAAACGCATCGTGAAGTGTCATATAGTGACGGCCTTTCACGGCAGCGATCTGAGCTTCGATATCAGTGATCAAGAGATCTAAAGACTGTTGCGCCGCCTCTGCGTTGGCCATGTAGGTCACTGCATTATCTGGATCGCTTGACGCCAAGGACTTGGCCACTTCTTCAACCCAACGTTTCGCATTCAGCGGGTCGAGCCAGCCATGGGGATCAAGCGTACCTTCGCCATGCTCATCGGCGTGTTCGTCTTCATGCTCGTCCTTGTGATCATCGCCATGGTCGTCATGATCATCGTCATGCGCTTCTTCATGCTCATCCTCGTGATCGTCGTGCTCATCTTCATGTTCATCATCATGCCCGTGATCATGATGCCCACCATCGCCGCGATAGTCATGATGAACCATTGGCTCAATCTCCATGACTTCGATTTTCAGCGCATCACCCGCAAGTGCATCCAGCGGCGCATCCAGCCATGGGGTCAAACCGTGACTGACAAAAACAACGAGGTCTGCATTTTCCAAAGCGACCGCTTGGGACGGGCGCATGGCATAAGAATGCGGTGAAACATTTGGCTCTAACAAAAGCTCT
>NZ_JBDWVM010000424.1:0-3274 GCF_039984035.1 Planktotalea sp.
AGGAGACCGAGCAGTGAATCCTTTAACATCCAGATGGGCGAAATCCGCCTGCTTGCTGGCTGCTGTGGCGATGGTTTCGTCCTGTGGTTTGCCGCGTGTGGGACCCAATAAAAAAGAAATCTTCGAAGGCTCAGTCCAGCGTTCTGGAGATGCATTTGTCGTTTCAGTCAACGACAGAGTGACCCGCGCAACATCCGTCGTACCAAGCTTGGGCTTTTCGCAAGCCTTTCAAAACGCGGGTCAAATTGGATCAGACACAATTCGTCCCGGCGACACTTTGGGTCTAACCATTTGGGAAAACGTTGATGATGGGCTTTTGGCTGGAGAGACCTCGAACTCTACCCTGCTTGAAGAAGTGCAGGTAGATGGCGCTGGATTTATCTTTGTGCCTTACGCAGGACGTATCCGCGCTGCTGGCAATTCGCCCGAAGCGATCCGTCGCACCATCACGCGCAAGCTAGAAGAACAAACGCCTGATCCGCAGGTTCAAGTGCGTCGCCTCGCTGGCGATGGTGCGACTGTGTCCTTGGTCGGATCTATTGGCGGTCAGGGCGTTTACCCGATTGAACGTCCAACGCGTACCCTGTCGGCCATGCTCGCACGTGCGGGCGGTGTGTCGATTGAACCTGAAATTGCTCAAATCACCGTCGTTCGCGGCGCTGAGAAGGGTCAAATCTGGTTCCAAGACCTCTTTAACAACCCGCGCATGGACATCGCCCTGCGCGACGGTGATCGTATTTTGGTCGAACAAGATACCCGCTCTTTCACCGCACTTGGTGCAACGGGCACGCAAAGCCGTGTGATCTTTGAAAGCCAGACGCTCTCCGCAGTGGAAGCGCTCGCACAGGTTGGCGGGCTGCTCAGCACGAGCTCTGATCCAACGGGCGTCTTCGTCTTCCGCAACGAGCCTGCAGAACTCGCGAACCGCGTTTTGGCGCGCAATGATCTGGAAGGTGCACAGCGATTTGTCTACGTTCTTGATCTGACGCAACCAAACGGCATGTTCCAAGCGCGTGACTTTGCAATTCGCGACGAAGACACAGTCTACGTCACAGAAGCGCCATTCACGCAGTGGAGCAAAGCAATCGCAGCCGTGACTGGCTCGCTCGGCGCTGTAAGTACGCTTAGCACAACCGCAACTTCCCTAAGCGGTGGCTAACTTTGATGCGGGCACAGCCCTATGAACAAGCCGTCGATGCTGAAACGCGTCGGCGGCTTTTTATCTACAACGGTGGATTTTTGAAGGAACGTCGCTTGCGGCGCATTCTTTCGCTTGCCGGATATGATCTGCGTCTTGGCCGCCCCAAGGCGGGTGATGCGATTGGAGTTTGGGGCCATAGTCCAACAGCACATCGCGGAGAAGCATTTGCTGAAAAGCATGGCGCGCCAATCGTGCGCGTTGAAGATGCGTTCTTGCGCTCGGTCCTTCCCGGGCGTTCGGGTCACCCCCCTCTTGGGCTAACCATCGACACCAAAGGCATGCACTATGATCCGGCGCAGCCATCTGATCTCGAAACGTTGCTTGCAACGCATCCCCTAGATGATACCGACCTTATGAACCGCGCGCGTGCCTGCATCGCACGCATTCACGAGGCGCATCTGACGAAATACACAGGCTTTGATGTAAACATCCCCTGCCCCGAACCCGGCTATGTTCTTGTTTTAGATCAAACAAAAGACGATGCCTCCGTTCTAAAGAGCAGCGCTGATCGCGCGACATTTCTGGAAATGCTCGTCTTTGCCCAAGAAGAACACCCCGGTAAACGCGTCCTGATCAAAACCCATCCAGACACTGCTCTTGGCCATCGCTCGGGCTATTTCACCGCTGAAGATGCCAACCATAACGCAGAACTCTTCACCGATCCGGTGTCCCCACAAACCCTGCTTGAGGGGGCCGCTGCGGTTTATACGGTTTCCTCGCAACTGGGGTTTGAGGCGATTTTCACCGGCCACAAACCACGCGTCTTTGGCCAGCCCTTCTATGCGGGTTGGGGGCTGACGCAGGACGAACGCCCTGTCCTGCGCCGTCAGCGCAAGCTTAGCCGCGCACAGCTGTTTGCGGGCGCGATGCTCCTTTACCCGAAATGGTACGACCCTTATCGCGACAAACTCTCCGATCTGGAAACAGCCATCGACACGCTTGAGGCGCAGACCCGCGCGTGGCGTGACGATCACAAAGGTTGGATTGCCAGCGGCATTCGTCTTTGGAAACGCAAACCATTCCAGCGCGTTTTTGGACAGGTGACTTCGCTCGTCTATGAAGACGATAGCGCGAAAATCGATGCAGCTATTGCGGATGGGAAAAAACACATGGCATGGGCAAGCGCCCGTGACCTGCCACGCAGCAACGCGACGACCCATGTAGAGGACGGATTTTTACGTTCCAAAGGCTTAGGGGCTGAATTGATCGCGCCCTTGTCGCTCGTTTTGGATGATTTGGGGATCTACTATGACCCCACACGCCCCAGTCGCCTAGAAGAGCTGATCCGCACGCGGCGCGAGCTACGGCCAGATCAACAGCGGCGCAGCGAGCGATTGATCGAGGCGCTGAAAGCCAGCAAACTCAGCAAATACAATGTTGGCGCGCGGGTTCTTGAAGACATGCCGAACGGGCGGCGCATTTTGGTCCCGGGCCAAGTGGAAGACGACGCCTCCATCCGAACAGGTACGAAATCTGTGACGACCAATTTGGAGCTTTTGAAAGCCGCACGCACCGCCCACCCCGATGCCATCATTCTCTACAAACCCCACCCCGATGTGGAGGCTGGCCTACGCGTAGGTAAGATTAACGAGGCAGAGTTTAAGACGTTGTGCGATGGGGCACTGCACAAAACTGATGCTATTGCAGCCATCGACGCGGTGGATGAGGTCTGGACCATGACCTCTCTGCTCGGCTTTGAAGCCTTGCTGCGTGGTAAGTCTGTCACCTGTCTCGGCGCGCCGTTTTACGCAGGTTGGGGGTTGACCACTGACCTCGGCCCCGTACCTGCACGGCGCAGCATTCAGATCAGTTTGGAAACCTTGGTTCATGCTACGTTAATTGATTATCCGCGATATTTCGATCCGATCACTGCGCAAGCCTGTCCCGTTGAAGTCGTGCTCGAGCGGCTCGCCAACGATGATCTGCCACGCCCAAATCCGATGAACCGTAGTCTGTCAAAGCTGCAAGGAGTGTTCGCCAGTTACGCGCATCTATGGCGGCGCTGATTAGGCGCGCTCCCAGATATGTTCTACATCAGGACCAAGCTGGCGTTGTCGCGTTAACGTTAGCCTT
>NZ_JBDWVM010000425.1:0-7114 GCF_039984035.1 Planktotalea sp.
ATGCGTCCCGGATCGGTTGCTGTTTCGGATTCTGCCAAAAGCGCCTCACGCTCCACATCGGCGCGCAGAACTGTGTCGATCAAGGATACTTCATTGCCCGGCACTTCTTGGGAAACACCGCCGATTTTCCAACCCTGCGGCATGCTTACGCCGCCCGTGTCGAGCACCATCTCGCCGCGAATGATTTTAAACAGCGTCGATTTGCCAGAGCCATTGCGACCCACAAGACCCACCTTATGACCAGTTGGAATTGTGACGGATGCGTTTTCAACCAGCGTGCGGCCTGCAACGGAATATGTGATGTCAGATATCTTAAGCATGGCGAGCCTCTAACAGAGGCGATGCGCCGACGCTAGCGGTGATCTTTGCTTGATCGAAAAAGCTCTGAATGTGCTGCGTGATGCATCAAGTTGAGCGACGAAAGCGCATAAGATGTCTTCCCAAGGTGTGAGGTGCATGCTAAGCGCGCGTCAGAATTTACTGGCGCATCTCGCATAGGGCGGGTCGCCCTTCACATAAAGGAAGTCTCCCATGGCTCTGGAACGCACATTCTCTATCATCAAGCCTGATGCAACACGCCGTAACCTCACAGGTAAAATCGTTGCGAAATTCGAAGAAGCTGGTCTGCGCGTTGTAGCGTCCAAGCGTATTCAAATGACACTTGCACAAGCACAAGAATTCTACGGCGTTCACGCTGAGCGTCCTTTCTTTGGCGAGCTGTGCGAATTCATGATTTCTGAGCCAGTTGTTGTTCAGGTTCTCGAAGGTGAAAACGCTATCGCGAAAAACCGCGAAGTAATGGGCGCAACAAACCCAGCAGACGCTGCAGCGGGCACGATCCGCGCAGAATTCGCGGAATCAGTTGGTGAAAACTCCGTTCACGGTTCCGACGCTCCTGAAACAGCAGCTGTTGAAATCGCTTACTTCTTCTCCGGTCTTGAACTGGTAGGCTAAGCGTTACTTCGAATTTCGGGATGGGGGCCAGCCCCCAAACCCCCGAAATTTGTTTGGGAAGATAAAGGTGATTTAGATCAGCTGCGCTTTTCGATAACGCCGATCATATCAAGGGCTGCTTCGAGATCGGAGCGGCCCTTTTCTTTTGTGCCATGCACTTCTGCTTTGAGGGCGTCGAAGGTTTTGCGCAATGCGGCTTTTTCCTCGCCTTGGCAATCGTTCCATGGGCGACCCTGAAGGCCCATTACAATGACATAATATCCAATGAAATGAGGGCGCGCGCCTGATTTCAGCAAGGCGCGGTAGGCGTCATCTGCGCCAAGGGCACGCAGCTGATCGGCTGAGGTTATGCCCGCTTTTGCAAAACTTACGTCACTTGCAGGGCCAAGATTGCGAATGGAGGAGACGGGTTCAGACATGCGCGTGTTTTAACACGGCGCGTTCAGTTCAGATACTCGCAAAATCAGTAAACACGACCGGTTTTTGTGGCGTTGGGCGTGTTTGGGTCGACGTTTCAGAGCTGGAAGGCGCGGGCCGCGTGTCTGGTGGTTTAGAAGATGCCATAATTTTAATCCTTCTCGACAAGTACCTCTTTTAAAATCACGCAAACTTCAATCTGACGTTGTGTTTTTGCGCTAAAGTCAGGTTTACAAGGGGCTTTGGCGCTCTTGTGCCGAATTCAAGGCGTTTTGGAGGTATCTGAAAACCGCTCCATTCCACGGCATAAGCTTCGCTGCGCTGTGCGGTTGTCACGTAATCTACATATTTACCCATTGCACGAGCCCCCAGAAAGACCCTATGTAGGGAGTACGGCCCGTGGTTGCCTAAGCAAACATGGACCGGGAGAGTTTCGCTGCATCCCGCTTCACGAGAAGTGAAGACGTTTGGAGGCAGACCGATACGGTCAACGGATGATCTTGTTCATAAAGATATCATTTGACCTTACGACGCGCCGTTTTTTTAGGAAAGAACGGCATTTTACAGGGCACAGACATTTCGAAATGTGATGTGTCGGAGCAGAACCGCGATGAAGCGCGCGCAGGAATTGAGTTACGAAGCAGGTGCCCCTTACGGGCACTGCCGCCGTGCGCGCCATATCGCCCAAATCAGACGCCCCGCAAGCCGAACCAATGGACCGCCGGATCACCAATGTGATCGGCCCATTTCTTCTCGCGCCGGGCGCATACGGATACTATGGCTAAGAAAATGCTTATCGATGCCACCCACGCGGAAGAAACCCGCGTTGTTGTGGTCGATGGAAACAAGGTTGAGGAATTTGACTTTGAATCCGAAAACAAACGCCAGCTTGCTGGCAACATCTATCTCGCAAAAGTAACACGGGTTGAGCCGTCTTTGCAGGCGGCCTTTGTTGATTACGGTGGAAACCGTCACGGCTTCCTCGCGTTTTCGGAAATTCATCCTGATTATTATCAGATCCCAGTGGCAGACCGTGAGGCGCTGCTTGAGGAAGAGCGCGCCTATGCTGAGGCAATGCGCGCCCGTGATGATGAGCAGGACAAACCCAAGCCACGCCGCTCGCGCCGTCGTTCATCCAGCAAAGCTGCGGACATCAAAAGTGATGATGCTATCGTCAGCAAAGAGGTAGAGACAACTGCGACAGATACGCCGAGTGAAATCAGCGGCATGGAAACGATTGATCTGAGCGATGATACATCGGCAGACAATACAATCGCTGTCGATGCGCCAGAAGATGCATCTGCTGTCGAGGCGGTTTCTGACGCGCCACAAGAGGCGCCAGCTGCTGAAGAAACAGTTGCGACAGAAGAGGCGGTTGAAGAAACGGCTGCGCCTGAGCAATCCGAAGTTGAGGCAGTTGACGCCGCATCTGAAAAAGACGCTGCAAGCGATGCGTCCGAAGAGACTGCAAGCGAAGAAAACGCGGATGAAAGTGATGAAGAGGCAGAAGCGCCTAAGTCACAAACAGCGTCTGAGCGCGATTCTAGCATTGAATCAGTCGCGGATGATGATGACGCGGATGACATTCGCCCACCACGTAAGCCACGCCCACGTCGCTACAAAATCCAAGAAGTGATCAAGGTTCGCCAGATCCTTTTGGTTCAAGTTGTGAAAGAAGAGCGTGGCAATAAAGGCGCGGCGCTGACGACATATCTGAGCCTTGCAGGTCGTTACTGCGTTCTGATGCCAAACACTGCGCGCGGTGGCGGCATTTCACGCAAGATCACCAACGCTGCTGACCGTAAGAAACTCAAAGAGATCGCGAACGAAATCGACGTGCCACAGGGCGCAGGTTTGATCGTTCGTACCGCTGGCGCCAAGCGCACCAAGACCGAAATCAAACGCGACTATGAGTACCTTCAACGCTTGTGGGAGCAAATCCGCGAGCTGACGTTGAAGTCCATCGCGCCTGCGAAGATCTATGAAGAAGGCGATTTGATCAAACGATCTATCCGCGATCTTTATAACCGTGACATCGATGAGGTCTTTGTCGAAGGTGAGCGCGGCTATCGCATCGCAAAAGACTTCATGAAGATGATCATGCCGTCGCACGCGAAGAACGTGAAGCAATACACTGAATCTATGCCACTTTTTGCCCGTTATCAGGTGGAAAGCTACTTGGCGGGTATGTTCAACCCAACGGTTCAGTTGAAGTCCGGTGGTTACATTGTGATCGGCGTCACTGAGGCGCTTGTTGCGATTGATGTGAACTCTGGTCGCGCGACCAAAGAAGGCTCAATCGAGGACACAGCAACCAAGACCAACCTTGAAGCAGCTGAAGAGGTTGCACGCCAATTGCGTCTGCGTGATCTTGCTGGCCTGATCGTGATCGATTTCATCGACATGGACGAGCGCAAGAACAATGCCGCTGTTGAAAAGCGTATGAAGGACAAGTTGAAGTCTGATCGTGCGCGCATTCAGGTTGGCCGCATTTCCGGCTTTGGCCTGATGGAAATGTCTCGTCAGCGTCTGCGCCCTGGCATGATCGAAGCGACGACTGCGCCTTGCCCTGCGTGTCACGGCACGGGCTTGATCCGTTCTGATGACAACATGGCGCTCAACATCCTGCGTCAGATTGAAGAAGAGGGCGTGCGCAAACGCTCCCGCGAAGTGTTGGTGCGCTGCCCAGTGGCGATCAGCAACTATCTGATGAACCAGAAGCGTGAGCATATCGCGCAGATCGAACAGCGTTACGGCCTTTCTGTCCGTATCGAGGCGGACATGCACATGGTTAGCCCTGACTTCGCGCTTGAGAAGTTCAAGACAGCGACGCGCGTTGTGCCTGAACCATCTGCACCGGTTGTGTCCGTTGATACCTCTTTGATGTCCCAGATCGATGAAGATGTGGCGGCTGAAGAAGACGAGGCCGCTGCAAATGCGGAGAATGCAGCGACAGCTGCGGGCGTTGAGGGTGAAGAAAAGCCTAAGAAGCGCCGTCGTCGTCGTCGTCGCGGTGGTAAAAAGAACACTGCTGGTGATGCGCCGCAAGGTGAAGACTCTGGTGAAAACGCAGCTGAGACCACGGCAGTTTCTGCACCGGCAGAAGGCGAGCAAACTGAAGCTGCCGCTGAAGCACCTGCCGACGTCGTGGCTGCCGATGCAGCGATTGTTGATCCAGTTGTCACGGAAGCGCCTCAGGCCGACGCGGCTGAAGCAGTAGAAGCGCCAGTGGAAGAAAAGCCCAAGCCAAAGCGCAGATCACGAGCAAAAGCCAAGCCTAAGGCCCAGGAAACACCGGAGGTCGTTGCGGCAGAAGGCGAGTCTGAGACTGAGCAAGCAGAACCAGCCGCGGAAGAAAAGCCGAAGCCAAAACGCAAGCCTCGTGCACGTAAACCAGCGGCAAAGAAGGTCGCTGAGAGTGAAGAGGCAGCCGTTGAAGCACCTGTTGAAGCCGAGGCCGCGCCTGTGGTTGAGGCGGCTCCAGAGCCAACACCAGCGGCTGAAACTGTAGAGGCTGCCGCAGAGCCTGTTGTTGAAACAGTTGCGGAAGCCGCGCCAGAGCCCGTCACGAGCACGGAGCCTGAGGTGAAAGAAGAACCGGCTGAGCCGACTGAGGCAAAATCACTGGGATCATTTGAGCCAAGCAAACCCAAACGTCGCGGTTGGTGGTCTTTGGGCAAGTAACCAAGGCCTTATAAAACAACAAAACGCCGCGCTCTGAGCGCGGCGTTTTTGTTTGACGTATCGCCACAAAAAGAAGCGTTTCTAGCTGTCTTTGCGGATCACATATACGTGAAACCCATCCTCTTCACGCGTTTCAAGAAGGGTATGACCCGCCTCCGCGCAATAGTGTGGAACATCAACAATAGCGGCAGGATCATCGGCCTGCAGCTCAAGCTCATCACCGATATTCAACGCCTTTAACCGCTTGCGCGCCTTTAGCACGGGCAGGGGACAAAGCAGGGATTTCGCATCAAGAATATGTCGCATTGCGCTGATGTAATCGTGATGTTTCAATTAGTCCACGGCCTTGTGACTTTTCACGTGGCTCTGCATCGGGCTAAGTGACGCTATGTTTGGAATCGATATCATCTCCGCCGGCCTTGCCCCAGCAATGATCGTTGCTTTGATCGCTGGTGTTATCTCATTTTTGAGCCCATGTGTGCTGCCCATCGTGCCGCCCTATCTGGCCTTTATGAGCGGCGTGTCGCTTCCTGAAATGCAGGGAACCAACAAGGGGCGTCGGCAAACAACCACGGCTGCGTTGTTCTTTGTCATGGGCCTTTCGACGATTTTCTTGTTGCTTGGTTTCACGGCTTCCGTGTTCGGGGCGTTCTTTTTGCAAAACCAGGTGTTGTTCGGGCAAATCGCCGGTGTCGTGATCATTGTCTTTGGTCTGCATTTCATCGGCGTCTTCCGCATTAAGTTCCTTGATCGCGAGGCACGTTTGGATGCGGGTGATCGCGGCGGCAGCGCGTTTGGCGCTTATGTTCTGGGCCTTGCCTTTGCGTTTGGCTGGACGCCTTGTATTGGCCCGCAATTGGGGGCGATCCTCTCTTTGGCGGCGTCTGAGGCGGATGTCGCGCGCGGCACCACCTTGCTGGGCATCTATGCGCTTGGTCTCGGATTGCCATTTCTTCTAGCGGCGCTGTTTATCGATCGGGCTATGGGCGTGATGAATAAACTGAAAAAGCATATGGGGCTGATCGAAAAGATCTCTGGTATACTTTTGATCGCTGTCGGCCTTGCCATGGTGACAGGTGCGTTTTCGCTCTTTGCCTTCTGGCTGCTTGAAACATTCCCTGCGCTCGCAACACTCGGTTAACTCTTTGCGCAGCACATAAGCTGCGTGTCGTCATAGTCTTGCCAAATCACCGGTCTAAGTGGATTGTGTGCAAAAAGGGTGTTGGGTTATGCGGGCAGTTGAGGGGCAGGTACGGCGACGGCGGGTGTTCTACATTCCCGGCTATGATCCCTTCCATCCACGCCGCTATCGCGAACTCTATCGCAAGGAAAGCGCGCTCCAGAGCGCCATTTCCGGCTATGATATTTCCCAATCCGCTAAAAAGGGCGCAGGTCCATACGGCTGGCATGTAGAGGCGCAGATCGACGGTCAAACCGTCGAGAGCGATATCGAAGTGTTGTTCTGGGCCGACATGGTTAAGACCAGCATGAACATGGGCATTGGCGCGACCTATGGCATCATGGCGCGCACGGCTTGGGTCTATATCAGCAGCGGTGCCTTGTGGCGTTTGATGAAGCTGCGCAAAGGGCCAGTGATCGCAGCGCTCTATCCCGTTGGCTTTCTGTTGGTACAAGCCTTGATCGCGTTTCTCGCGGCTTACGCCATTGCCTATGCGACGCAAACACTGCTTCCGACCGCTGTCGGGGGCATTTTCGGCTGGCTCATGGGGGCAGGGCTGGCCTATGCGATTTTAGATTTCTTCCGTCGCAAGGACGGAAAGTTCTTCGCCTATTATCTCATGCATGACTACGCCTATTCAGCGCGCACGCGCGGCGCCAATCCTGCGGAGCTTGAGGCGCGGATGGCAGAGTTTGCAGAACGCATCAAAGAGGCGCTGAGCAGTGATGTGGATGAGGTCTTGGTCGTTGGCCATTCCTCTGGTGCGCATTTAGGGGTGTCGGTCCTGGCGGACGTTCTTCGCGATGCAAACGGCGACAACAACGGCGCTGAACTCAGCTTTCTAACTTTAGGACAAGTCGTTCCTATGGTGTCTTTTCT
>NZ_JBDWVM010000426.1:0-14179 GCF_039984035.1 Planktotalea sp.
AGTTCAGCCAATTGTTCAGGCGCTGTGTACCAAAGCCCATTGGGCGCGCCGTTGTGATAGCCGGGCCAGCGCATGCGCGCCGAGAACCCTTGTATCGACCCATCGGCGACCGCCTTGATCCGCCCAAGGCGCAAACGATCAGTCGCACGTGCCTTGAGGCCAACAACCTTATCAACCGTTTCCTTCGCCGTTGCGCCCATGAAGAATTGTAGGGGAACGACGCGGGCTGGGTAGTCAGGCTCGCCTGTTACTTTAAGCATGGCTTCGACGCCGTCTTCATCGAGACGCGCTGCAAGATCAGTGATCGTCGTCACACCCGTTCGCACGCAAAGTTTGGCAAAATCGCGTAAGCCTTGTTCGTCGCTGTCGGTAAGCGAGCGGTTAAAGCCGACATGCACGCCAACGGGTGTCATCGTGTCAGGCCCGTATAATTCTCCCGTGGGCAGACCATCTTCGCCCAAAGGGATTCCATTGTGATTAATGCCCGTTTTGAGCAATCCACCAAGTTCGAGCGCCTTTGTGTTCACGTTCAAAATATGGCCCGAGGCGTGTAAAACGCCAATGGGGCGGGTGGTTGACACCTTGTCCAAATCCGCGCGGCTGACGCGGGTGTTGTCCATGTAAATCGGATCAAGGGACCAACCGGACAGCGGCGTGTCTGGATCGTCGAGCTTTGCCTCGGCCTCGCTCAAGCGATCCAAGATGGCATCGATTGTTTGCACGCCGCTCCAAACCTTGCCGTCGGGATCGGCGCGATCAAAATACCCGCAATAGACATAACGCCAAAGCGTGCCTTCCATCGTGTGGGCGTGGCCTTCGACAAGCCCCGGCATAAGGATTTTGTCCTTAAACCGCTCATCTAAAGTGTAATCGCCCCATGTGGCGAGTTCTGCCAGATCACCCGCCCCCAAAATGCGCCCGTCGCGGATCGCAACATGGCTCACGCTTGGCCGATTGGCGTTCATTGTGATGATTTTGCGAGCGCTGAAAATGGTGGTGTCGGTCATCTGTCGATTCCTTTTGGCAGCAAACGGGCGGGCGTACATTGTGATTGAATAGGACGGTACGGCGCTTTCTTTGATGGGAAAAATAGTTTTTACTGCTGATTAACTGCTATTTAATGATGGAAGTTGCGAGATGAATTTCACACTCAAACAATTGCGCTATGTCGAGGCCACGGGACGTCTGGGCTCGATCGCAAATGCCGCGACAGAGCTAAATATCTCGCAATCCTCGATCACGGCCGCGATCAGCGCGTTGGAAAATCAACTGGGGTTTGATCTCTTTGTGCGCACGCCTGCCAAGGGGATCAGCGTTACGCCGGCGGGCTTCGAAGTGCTGCGTTTGATCCGTGGCTTCACCATCCAAAGCCGCCATTTCGAAACGGAAATGATGTCCGTCGGCGGTGATGCAAAAGGGGCTGTGCGTGTGTCCTGTTATGCGACTGCTGCGCCTTCGTTCCTTCCCCCGATCCTAAAGAGCTTCAAAGCGAAATATCCAAGTACCTCCGTCACCTTGTTGGAAGGGAACATGGAAGCAACAATCGCCTATTTGGCCAGCGGCGAAGCGGAACTGGCCTTTACCTATGACGAAATGGCAGGCCCTGAGCATGATTTCACACCGCTTTTTGGCGCACCGCCCTACGCGTTGGTCGCAATCGATGACCCGCTGGCGCAGGGCACATCCGTCAGCTTGCGCGACTTGGCGGAGCGACCCATGATCATGTTGGACCTTCCGCGTACCAAGGAATACTTCAACATGATGTTCGACTCCTTGGGCCTAAAACCTAACGTCGCGCACACCACCCGATCAGCGGAAATTGTGCGGGCTTTGGTCGCTGCGGGTCATGGGTATTCGCTGCTCAATATTTGTCCACCGGATTATCGCCACAACGACACTCGCTTTCGCGCGCTGCCTATAGTCGACCGCCTTCATGTGCCGACGTTTGGTATCGTGACGCTGGCTGGGGTCACGCAACCCAACATTGTTCAATATTTCATCGATCAATGCGTTGAACTGAAGGTGGGCGGGGCCTTTGATGATATCATTGTTCAGTAAATAAAGGCTTCCCGCACAAAATGATGCAAAGGACCATATTAAAACTGTTTTGTGCGTTAAAAGGGCTGGTCTAGGCTTTTCTCATAAAAAGACCAAAAAAATCTGACTTATTAGGGAGAAGCTAAATGAAGAGACTCGTCAAATCTTTGGCGATGGCAACTGCGCTGACCGCGTCATTTGCTACGTTTTCGCAAGCCGAAGAACCTAAGAAGGGTGGTACACTGATCACCGTTTTGGGTTCTAACGTTCGTAATCTTAACTCCGCAGTTCAATCGGGTATCGTAACCGGTTTTCCTGGGGCGCAATTGTTCGCGTCGCCTCTGCGCTATGATGAAAACTGGGACCCACAGCCGTATCTGGCGAAGTCTTGGGACATTTCTGATGACGGTTTGACGGTGACTTTGAACCTCGTGGACAATGCAAAATTCCACGATGGCACGCCGCTCACGTCAGAGGATGTGGCGTTTTCCGTAGAGGTTATCAAAGCAAATCACCCGTTCAAATCCATGTTCGCGCCTGTCGAGAGCGTCGACACACCCGATGCGCACACGGCGGTTCTGAACCTGTCCAAGCCGCATCCTGCCTTGATGCTGGCAATGTCGGGACAGTTGATGTCGATCATCCCCAAGCACATCTATGGCGATGGCGAAATCACAGACGTCAAAACCCATGCGCGCAATAATGAGAATGTTGTTGGCTCTGGTCCGTTCAAACTGACTGAATTCAAGAACGGCGAACATGTGATCCTTGAGCGCTTCGATGACTTCTTCATCGAGGGTCGTCCATACCTTGATAAAGTCGTGATGCGTATCATCACCGATCCTGCGGCGCGCGCGATTGCCTATGAAAATGGTGAACTGCACATGGGCGCGTTTGAATCGCTGCCACGTATCATTAACCGTCTTAAGAAGGTGGATAGCCTGACAGTGACGCCAGATGGCTATGGCGCGATTGGCCCGATTGATTGGCTCGCGATGAACACAACCAAAGGCCCATTGGCTGATGTGCGTGTGCGCAAGGCGATTGCCTATGCGGTTGATAAGAATTTCATCCACAAGGCGCTGATGCAGGGCACGGCCAATGACAGTACATCTGGCATTCACCCCGATAGCCCATTTTATGTGGCGCAAGAAGGGTATGATGTGGACCTCGAAAAATCCGCAGCATTGCTGGATGAAGCGGGCTTCCCCGTCAAAGACGGCTCTCGGATGTCGCTGACCATCGACTTTGGCTGGCCGGGCGTGAAGCCGCAGGTTGAGTATGTCAAAGCGGCGCTGAAGAAGGTCGATATCGACGTTGAAGTGCGCGCCTCTGCTGACTTCCCAACGTGGGCCAAGAAAATGGGCACGATGGACTTTGATATGTCTTGGGACACTGTGTTCAACTGGGGTGACCCTGTAATCGGTGTGCACCGCACCTATGACAGTACCAACATCGCAAAGGGTGTCTGGTCCAACACGCAAGGTTATTCCAACGCGCGTGTGGATGAGTTGATGGCGATGGCTGCGGTTGAAGGCGACGATGCAAAGCGCAAGGCGCTCTATGCAGAGTTCCAGCAAATCATCGCGGATGAGCTGCCTGTCTATCACACCAACACATTGCCCTATCACACTGTCTATAATGACAAAGTGGGCAATCCACCGCTTGGTATTTGGGGCACATCGACGCCGATCGATATGACTTACCTCAAAGAGTAAAACCTTTCGTGCGGCGCGCTGCCTTTGGTGTGCCGCACATCCTCGCAAGCAGATAGCAAGCAAGAAGAGATCCAATTCGTGGCGATCCTCCAAACTTTCCTTATGCGCGCCGTTTATGCAGTGATCCTTTTGATGGCTGTTCTGGTGCTCAATTTTTCGATGATGCATCTGGCCCCGGGCGATGTGGCTGACACAATCAGCCAATCTATGGGCGGCGCGGATCAGGAAATTTTGGATCAAATTCGGGCTGACTATGGCCTTGATCAACCTTTTATTGTGCAGCTGGGGCGTTACATGGGCAACGTGCTGCGCTTTGATCTGGGGTACTCGTTTTTCTACAATACACCGGTTACTGAGCTAATCTTGCAGCGATTGCCTGCAACATTACTTTTGGTGTTCACCGCACAAATTCTCGCGTTACTCATTGGGGTCTTGCTCGGCGTAATCTCAGCGCGCAAACCCAATGGCATAATGAGCCACTTTGTGACGATCCTTGCGCTCTTCGGCTATTCAGCGCCTGTCTTCTGGACGGGTATTTTGCTGCTCATCGGGTTCTCGTTGAAAATTCAAATATTCCCAGTGGCGGGGATGCAGGATGTGACAATCGATGGGGGCTTTTGGGTACATCTCGTCGATATCGCGCGCCATTTGGTTCTGCCTGTGATCACGCTCGGTTCGATCTTCCTTGCGCTCTATTCACGTCTGGCGCGGGCGACAATGATGGAAGTGCTCGGCTCTGATTATGTGCGCACGGCCAAGGCCAAAGGGCTAACCGAACGCGAAGTCGTCTACAAACACGCGCTCAAGAATTCGCTCTCGCCCGTCATCACCCTCGCTGGTTTGCAGTTCTCTGCTGTGATCTCTGGTGCGGTTCTGGTCGAGGCGGTCTTTAGTTGGCCCGGCCTTGGCACACTGGCGTTCCAATCGATCATCGCGCGGGACACGCCGACGATCCTTGGCATCCTGTTTTTCTCTGCCCTCGTGGTGATTGTTGGCAACCTTTTAACTGACCTCGCGCTGCGATTGGTCGATCCACGCGTAAGGGGCAAAGGATGAGTACCACACCGCCGATCCTCCCTCAGCAAGAGGCCCCGCAAGCGCGCCATCCTATGGCCGAAGCGTGGGAGATGTTCCGCCGTAACCATGCGGCCATGGTGGCGCTGGTCGTGCTGATTGCGATCATTATCACCGCGATTATTGGACCTTATATCTACCCGACCGATCCGTTCGATATGGTCTGGGCCCCGTTTTCACCGCCCGGTGTGGATGGGTTCTTGCTCGGCACCGACTATTTAGGCCGTGATCTTATGGCTGCGCTCATTCACGGCGCGCGCGTGTCTATTGTGATTGGCGTTGCTGCGGCCTTCATGTCGGTGTTCATCGGCGTTTCCGTAGGAGCGCTCGCTGGTTTCTATCGCGGCTGGGTTGAAGAAGTGTTGATGCGCATCACCGAGTTCTTCCAAGTGCTGCCAACCTTGCTGTTTTCCATGGTCATCGTCGCGCTCTTTGGCGCCTCGCTGCCGATGATCACTTTTGCCATCGGTATCGTCAGCTGGACCGCCGTTGCGCGGATCACCCGATCCGAATTCCTGCGCATTCGTGAGCTAGAGTACGTCACCGCTTCGCGTGCATCCGGCGCAAAGAACGGCACGCTTATGTTCAAGATTATCCTACCCAACGCCCTGCCGCCGATCATCGTGCAGGCGGCGCTTATGGTTGGCTCCGCCATTCTGTTTGAGGCTGGGCTGTCCTTTCTCGGCCTCACGGACCCCAATGTCGTCTCTTGGGGGCAGGTGATCGGCTCGAACCGTCAATACATCTTGGATGCCAGTTATACCGTCACCATTCCGGGCATGGCGATCTTTGTCACCGTTCTGGCCATTTCATTGGTGGGTGATGGTTTGAACGATGCTCTTAATCCGAAGTTGAGACAGCGATGAGCCAGCCTGTTTTGAAAGTCGAAAACCTGCGCATTGAACTGGCGCTGCGGGGTAGCATTGCGCCTGTGATTGATGATCTGTCTTTTGAACTTGGGGCAGGGGAAAGCATTAGCTTCGTTGGTGAATCCGGCTGCGGTAAGTCGATGACGGCGCTGGGCATTATGGGGCTTTTGCCAGACAAGGTTGGCCGTATCGCGTCTGGGTCTATCCAATTCGATGGGGAAGAGCTGACCACCGCCAGCGAAAAACGTTTGCGCAACATTCGCGGCAACGACATTTCGATGATCTTTCAGGAGCCCATGACCTCGCTCAATCCTGTCTACACGGTGGGTGAGCAGATCGCCGAAGTCCTGCGCGCGCATCGCGGCTTGAGCAAGGCAGCCGCTTGGAACAGCGCGATTGAATTGCTTGATGCGGTGCGCATTCCGAATGCGAAACGCCGTGTGTCTGATTATCCGTTCCAAATGTCCGGCGGGCAACGCCAGCGCGTTATGATCGCGATGGCTCTTGCATGCGAGCCGAAAATTCTGATCGCGGACGAACCGACAACGGCACTGGATGTGACGGTGCAGGCGCAAATTTTTGACCTGTTGAATGATTTGAAACGGCAGACGGGCACAGCGATCATCCTGATCACCCATGACATGGGCGCGGTGGCTGAAATGGCCGAACGCATGATCGTTATGTATGCGGGCCGCAATGCGGAGCAGGGCGGCGTTGAGCAGATCATCGATCACCCGCGCCACCCTTATACGAAGGGGCTGATTTCTTGCGTGCCGCATATTATGGCGACGCTTTCGGAAGAACGTCATGACCTGACCGAGGTCGCGGGGATTGTTCCGCCGCTGCGCGAATTCGGGCAGGATCGCTGCCTCTTTGCGTCGCGCTGTTCGATGGTTTCGCAGCAATGTTTGGAAAAACGCCCGCCGGAGATTGATTTCAAGGGCGGTCAAAAATCGGTCTGTTGGCATGCGGAGGCTTTGAAATGAGCGCTTCAAACGACACGCCGTTGCTCAATGTCAAAGACTTGACCGTGCGGTTTGCGGTCAAAAAGGGCGGGATATTTGCCAAGGCTAAGCACCTTTATGCGGTCGATGATATTTCCTTTCAGATCAAACGCGGTGAAACGCTGGCGATTGTCGGCGAAAGCGGATCGGGTAAGACGACAGCGGCGCTCGCCGTTGCGCGTTTGGTGCAGGCCTATAAAGGGCAGGTGGAGCTGGATGGAACAGATTTCAACGCGCTTGAGGATGAGGCCTTGCGCCTTGCTCGCGCCAAGGTTCAGTTCATTTTCCAAGATCCGTATTCTAGCCTGAACCCTCGCGTGCGCGTCGAGAAGATCGTGCGTGAGCCATTGGACAACCTTGAAACTGTTCCAGAGGGTGAGCGGCAAGCGATTATCGACAAGCTTTTTGAAGCTGTCGGCCTGCATCCCGAGCAGCAACGCCTGTTTCCGCATCAATTTTCGGGCGGTCAACGTCAACGTATCGGCATCGCGCGCGCGCTTGCAACGCAGCCTGATTTGATCATCTGCGACGAACCTGTGTCGGCCTTGGATGTGGCTGTACAGGCGCAAATTCTTAACCTTCTGCGCAAGTTGCAGGCTGAATTTGGACTGACTTTCCTGTTCATCAGCCACGATTTAGGCGTGGTTCAGCACATGTGTGACAGCATCGCGGTCATGTATATGGGCAAGATCGTTGAATATGCAGATCGCATGTCGTTGTTTAACAGCCCGAAACATCCTTACACGCAGGCGCTGTTGTCTGCCGTGCCATCGGTTGACAAGAAACGGCGTGCAAAAACCAAACGCATATTGATCCCCGGTGATCCACCCGATCCACTTGATTTGCCCAAAGGCTGCCGCTTTGCCAATCGATGCCCGATTGCACAGGATCGTTGCCTGACTGAGCAACCCAGTTTGGATGCGATTTCAGATCAACATCAGGTCGCCTGCCATTTCGTGGAACCCTAGTGCCTAGGCTCAGGACCCATTAATCCTGAGCCTAGATTGACGGCTCTACATCTGCGAGATGTTTGGGGAGGAATTCAACAAATGCGCGAACCGCCGGAGAAAATCCGCGATAGGGCTGATACACGATGTTGAAATCAACCGATGGGCCTGTGTAGGCGGGTAATACGCGCTGCAATTCGCCAGTTTTTTCGTATTTCTTAGCCATCCAAACGGGCAACAATGCGATGCCGAGACCGGCGAGGGTCATTTTCAAAAGCGCTTCATGATCCTTTACGGCGAGGCGCGGTTCTACCTTTACTTTGATTTCCTCTAACCCGCGCCACAACTGCAGCATCAAGGGGCCAGCGGATATCTGGCTTGTGAGATAGGCGTGTTTGGCAAGATCACGTGGCGTGCTCAAGCTGTCGATCTCTTTCAAGAAATCGGGCGTCGCATAAAGCAGTTGCGTGGACGATCCTAAGGGGACGGCCATAAGCGAGTCATCCTCGATCGTGCCTTTGCGCACGGCAACATCAATACGTTCTTCGGCAAGGTCCACCTTGCGGCTGGTGATCGTCAAGTTGAGTCGAATATCAGGATGCTGGCGTAAAAAGATCGGCAAAAGCGGGAGAATCGATGCGCGCCCCAGCGTTTCTGGCAAGCTGAGGTTCAACGTTCCGCTTGGGACTGATTGCATCAGTTTGACGGCCGCGTCCGCTTCCTCCGCGTTGGAAACCAGCTGCGCGCAGTAATCATAATAGAGACGGCCGCTCTCTGTCAGCTTGGTGCTGCGTGTCGTGCGGGTCATCAGTTTGATCGCTAAGCGTTTTTCCAATGCAGCAATGCGACGGCTGACGCTGGATTTAGACATATTCAATGCGTCGGCGGCTTTGGAAAACCCGTCATGGTCGACGACGGCCGCGAAAATGGCCATGTCTGAAAGAAGCTCTGTATCTATCATTGTTCCTCAGGTGGGATAAAAAACCCAAAATTGCTATATTGTCTTTTACAGGGAATGCCGTAAGCTGACAACCTGTCATCGCAAGTGAGGAGGCGATTGCAAGGATTGTCGAGCGCTTTCTGGTCTCGACAACCAACAATTGGGAGGAAAGAAGAATATGAAATTTTCATTTGATCGTTTGAAGGCCTACGTGTCCGCCGCCGCAATTGGTGTCGCTGCATTTGCCGCGCCTGCGAGCGCGCAAGACATGCCATGTTCCACCGCGCAGCTGATTGTCCCTTGGGGGCCAGGTGGCGGTACAAGCGTAATTTTTGGTATTTTTGAACAGGCCATCCAGAACTCGGATGCCCCTGTGAAAATTAAGGTTGTGACAATGCCGGGTCAGGGCGGTGGTCTTGGCGCGAAAGAAGCGCATGCCGCGAAACCTGATGGCTGCACATTGTTTGCGATCCACCAGCATTTGCCAGTGAACTACATCAACGGTGTCACGGACTTTAACTGGGACGGGTTTGAACCGGTCGCGATGTTGACGGACACGCCAGAAATCATCGGCGCGGGTGGTCACACGGATTACACCGATCTGGAAAGCATGCTGGCAGATGCCAAAGCCAACCCCGGCAAGATCCCGACGGGTGTTTCAATGGGCGCAACGAGCCACTTCTTGTGGATCATCCTTGGCTCTAAAACAGGCGCTGACTTTGCCTATGTTCCATTCCAAGGCGGAACAGCAGGGCGCATCACGGGTCTTTTGAACGGCTCCATCGATCTGGGCGGTATCAACATGGCCGCAGCGCGTACACAGCGCGGTGAGGGTGAAGGCAAATTGAAAGCTCTCGCAATCGCAGCAGACGAGCGCAGCGATCTGATCCCAGAAGTTCCAACGTTGAAAGAACTTGGCGTTGATATGACGTTCTCGCTGACACGCGGTGTGATGTTGCCAAAAGGCACACCGCCAGAAATCGTCAACTACTGGGCTGAAGTCTTCAAAGGCCCGACAGAGGACGAAACATTCGTGGCAGAGCAAGCGGCGAAAGGGACATCCGTTGTCTACCTTGGACCAGAAGACTACCGCGGATGGTGGGAAGAAACCTCTGCTGCCTTCGTCGATGCGGCGAAAGAGCTGAAAATGGGTCGTTTCCAGTAACCACCTAATCAAGGGTCGGGGCGCCAAGGGGTGTCCCGACCCTGCACTTTCTTTTGATATGTCTGCGCATTGCTGTCACGGAAGGCTTCCATGAAATTCAATCAAGATACGATAACCGCGCTTTGCCTTTTGGTGGTGTGCGGTGTGGTCTTTGCGGATACGTTTCGCATGGATCCTGCAATGTTCGGGCAAATGCCTGCAACGCTTTGGCCGCGCATGATCCTCGCGCCTTTGGCCTTGCTTTCGGTTTTGCTGCTGGTGAATGCACAGCGCGCCGAGGCAGGGGATACGCCGTGCAAATCGCTCTCTGAATGGTTCAGCTATTACAAGAACCCAATCGTATGTTTCTTTTTGTTTTTCCTATTCCTGATCACGATGCCGATCATGGGAATGCTGCTAGGCGGGCTGGCCTATGTATTCTTGACGCTCAGTTTTCTGGGCGGTTGGTCGCGCGCTAAACTTATTCAACATGCCCTCGTTACGCTAATTTGCGTGGTCGGCATGTGGCTCATCTTTACTCAAGCCCTGGGTGTTTTCCTACCCGAAGGCATTTTGCTGAGAGTGTATTAAGCCCATGGAACTCTTTGGTAATATCGCTCTCGCAGCACCTGAACTCTTTACCCTAACCACCATGGCATTGATGATGCTGGGTACGCTCGTCGGCTTGCTCGCTGGCGCAATTCCCGGATTTACAATCGCGATGGCGGTGGTGTTGGTGCTGCCGTTCACTTTCGCCATGTCGCCCGTGCAGGGCCTCGCCACGATGATCGCGGTCTATGTCGGCGGCCTATCTGGCGGTTTGATGTCAGGTATTCTGACAGGCATCCCCGGCACGCCATCCTCCGTTGCGACCACCTTCGATGGATATCCAATGGCGAAATCTGGCAGACCCGGTTTGGCATTGGGCATCGGGGTTTGGTCGTCCTTCTTTGGCGGCATCATTGCCTCCATCGTTCTGATGCTTATCGCGCCGCAATTGGCGCAGATTGGGCTTGAGTTCCAACCCGTCGATTTCTTTGCCCTTGTCATCTTTGCTTTGACCGTCACGGCGAGCCTTGCTGGGGACCAAATGCTCAAAGGCCTGATTGGCGGCTTGCTCGGCCTGCTCATTGCAACAATCGGTAGTGATGTCGTCTTTGGTCTTCCGCGGTTCACCTTTGGGATTGATCAAGCGACACGTGGCTTTGCCTTCTTGCCTGTTCTGGTCGGTCTGTTCGCCTTCAGCCGTTTGCTTAATGATGTACGCGACCCGTCAAGCGCGGGTCAAAAGCTGGGCGGGGATGCGCAAACCACCGTAGTCCATATCGACTACATCCATTCGGCGAAAGTCGTTCTGAAACGCTATGTGAATGTGATCCGCTCATCGCTTCTTGGTGTTTTCGTCGGCGTGCTGCCAGCAGCAGGCAGCACGATTTCCAACATTCTTGCCTATGACCAAGCCAAGAAATCATCAAAAGAACCTGAAGAATTCGGCAAAGGTGCTGTTGATGGTATCATCGCACCTGAAGCAGCCAACAATGCGACAGCGGGCGGCGCTTTGATCGTGATGATGGCGCTTGGTTTGCCCGGCGATATCATGACGGCGATCATGTTGGGTGCGCTTTTGGTGCACGATGTGATCCCAAGCCCGTCGTTTATTTCGGACGAGCCGACGATTGCCTATTCCATCTTCCTTGCGTTCTTTGTGGCGAATTTCATGATGCTGGGTTTGCAATCACTAACGCTACGCGGCTTCGTACTGGTGACAAAGGTTAAGATGTACATGCTCACTGCCGTGATCTTGTTCTATTGCGCGCTCGGTATCTTTGCGCTGAACAACATCGGCTATGACATGTGGACGCTGTTCATCTTTGGGGTGCTGGGCTTCATTATGCGGGCGCTCGGGTTTCCAATCGTACCTATCGTATTGGGCGTTGTTCTGGGCCAGATCGCTGAAACGCGCCTCAGCCAAGTCTTTGCGCGCGGAGATGGTTTGGACATCTTCCTGACACGCCCATGGGCGTTGTTCTTTATCCTGCTCAGCGTCTTTTCGATTGCCTTCCCAAGCTATCAAAAATTGCGCGGTATCGCGGATTGGACCCGTTATTTTGTACCCTTGCTGATGATTGTACTGGCGCTGCCTGTCTTCATGATGCCAGGGATCATTCGACCGATCATCGCCGTCGTCATGGCGCTCACGGGGATCGTACAAATTTTCATGATTGTCAGAGCGCCGAAAGCGGCGGGCTGAACCACAAGACGTAAACAGGAGTTTTACAATGGACCTCGGATTAAAGGGCAAAACAGCGCTCATCATGGGGGGCTCGCAGGGGCTTGGCCTCGCTATTGCAGAGCGTTTAGCCGCAGAGGGCGCCGATTTGATCCTATCGTCGCGCCGCGCTGAAACACTGGAAGAGGTGGCGGCCAGCTTGCGCGCGGAGCACGGCGTGACAGTGCGCACTAATGCGCTTGATTTGACGGATACCGCGGCAGTGACAGAGTTTTGCGCGCGCGTGCGCGACGAATACAAGCCTGATATTTTGCTCAACAACGCAGGTGGACCGCCACCATCCCCAGCGCTTGGTGTGTCGCAGGAAACATGGGCTGCTTCCGCGCAAAGCCTGTTGTTTAGCCTAATCCAAGTGACCGAGGCGGCAGTTGAAGGCATGCGCGCGCGCAAGTGGGGGCGTATCGTTGCGATTGGCTCCTCGGGCGTTATTCAACCCATTCCAAACCTTGCGGTCTCCAACACCATTCGCGGCGCGATGGCTGGTTTTTGCAAAACGCTCGCGGCAGAAGTTGCCGGTGATGGCGTGACTGTGAACATGATTTTGCCGGGTAAGATCGACACAATGCGCGTGGGGCAGCTGGACACGGCGCGCGCCAAACGCGAAGGTAAGACCTTGGAAGAAGTGCGTACTCAAATCGCCGCGTCGCTCCCCGCCAAGCGTTATGGTCAGCCAGAAGAGTTTGCCAATGTTGCGGCCTTCTTGATGAGCGTGCCTGCGGGTTATGTCACAGGACAGATGACGCGTGTCGATGGCGGCATGATCGCAAGTATTTAAGATTAGGAAAGGTTTCCAAATGGCGCAGCCAAAGCCACGTCCGGGTGGACATATTCTCGCGGATCAGCTCAAAATTCTGGGTGCAGAGGCCGTTTTCTGCGTACCCGGTGAGAGCTTTCTCGGCCTGCTGGATGGATTGCATGACCACAAGGATGCGATCCAGACTATCGTTTGCCGTCAGGAAGGGGCCGCCGCCAATATGGCGGACGCCTATGCTAAAATGACCGGCAAACCCGGAATTTGCGCTGTGACGCGCGGACCTGGGGCGACAAATGCGTCTAACGGGATTCATACGGCCTTTCAGGACAGCACGCCGATGATTGTTCTGATCGGGCAAGTGGGACGTTCGATGATGGACCGTGAGGCGTTCCAAGAAATGGATTACCGCCGTGTCTTTGGCGAAATGGCGAAATGGGTGGCGGAAATCAACGACGCAGCCCGCATCCCAGAATACCTATCGCGCGCATGGAAAACGGCCCTGTCTGGACGACCTGGGCCTGTGGTTTTGGCCCTGCCAGAGGATATGTTGTCCGAGATCGCCGAAGTTGCAGATGTTGCGCCGACACCGACGCCAACGCCAGCGCCGCTACCCGAAAACATCAGCGAGTTAGAGGCGCGCCTGTCCAAAGCTGAAAAACCGCTCTTATTGGTTGGTGGACCGGGGTGGAGCGCGGACATCGCTGAGAAAACGATGGCGTTCGCCGAACGCACAGGATTGCCTGTCGCGTCGAGTTTCCGATGTCAGGACTATGTCGACAATGACCACCCGAACTATGTCGGCGTTCTTGGCATCGCGCCTTTGCCCAACTTGCGCAAACGGATCGCGGAAGAGGTTGATTTGTTGATCGTTGTTGGCTCGCGCTTGGGGGAAATGACCACTCAAGGTTATTCTTTGATCAATATTCCTGATCCGCAGATGGACTTTGTCCATATCCACCCGGGCGCTGAAGATTTGGGGCATGTTTATAACCCCACGTTGTCGATCCAATCCAGCGCTGGTGCGTTTTTTGATGCGGTCCAAGCGATAGCTAATGGTGATGGACGAACCCGCTGGGGCGCGTGGGTTTCTGAGCAACGTGCCGATTACGAGGCCTTCTTGAAACCAACCGAAGTACCCGGTGATCTTAACATGGGCGCGGTCGTTGCGCACATTACTGAGGTGATGCCAAAGGACACGGTGCTGACCAATGGCGCTGGTAATTACACGGTTTGGCCACATCGCTTTCACCGTCACCGCGCGTATAGAACGCAACTCGCGCCAACGAGCGGCTCGATGGGCTATGGCGTTCCAGCAGCGGTCGCGTCCAAAGTCGCATCACCAGATCAGCCTGTAATTAGCTTTTCTGGCGATGGCTGCTTTATGATGTGCGCACAGGAAATG
>NZ_JBDWVM010000427.1:0-11762 GCF_039984035.1 Planktotalea sp.
TCCCACAGCCCGACTCACCCACGAGCGATAGGGTCTGTCCTTTGTTAATCGTGAAAGAGACATCTTCGGCTGCATGCACGTTCGATACAACGCGGCGTAGCAAGCCGCCGGTCACGGGGAATCGCGTGGTTAACCCTTTGACCTCGAGCAATGGCTCATTCGTGCCAAGGATCGGTTTGATCTCACCTTGATCATGACCCAGCAGCTTCATCGGCTCTGGTGCCGCTTTGCCGCGCATCTCGCCTAACTTCGGAACAGCCGCCAACAACGCCTTTGTATAAGGGTGCTGCGGGTTCTCGAAGATTTCCTCGACGGTGCCCTCTTCAACTTTATTTCCACGGAACATCACCACAACGCGGTCCGCCATTTGCGCAACCACAGCCATATCGTGGGTAATGAACATCACAGCTGTGCCCGTTTCACGTTTCAGACGATCCATCAGCGCCAGAATTTCCGCCTGAATGGTCACGTCCAATGCTGTCGTCGGCTCGTCCGCGATCAACAAACGCGGCTCACAGGCCAGCGCAATTGCGATCACAACCCGTTGGCGCATACCACCAGAGAGCTCATGCGGATATTGGCCCAAGCGCTTCTCTGGTTCAGGAATGCGCACTTGGCGCATCAACTCGAGCGCGCGCTCTTCTGCCTGCGCTTTTGTCATGCCGCGGTGTACGCGCAAACCTTCGGTCAATTGACGCCCAACCGTGAACACTGGATTCAACGCTGTCATCGGTTCTTGGAAGATCATCCCGATCTCGTTGCCCCGAATCGTTTGCATCAAGTCAGGCTCAGCATCGCGCAGATCGATGGCTTCTTTGTCCTTTCGGTCAAAAATTAAGCTGCCGCCCGAAATTTCACCGCCACCATACTCCACCAAGCGCATAAGCGAGAGGGAGGAAACCGATTTGCCGGAGCCAGATTCGCCCACGACGCAGACAGTTTCGCCCGAGTTGATTTCGAACGAAACGTCCTCAACCCCCAATACAGGACCATCTTTTGTCTGAAATTCGACCCTTAAATTCTTGATTTTGGCGATTGGTTGATCGAGCATTTTGACTACCTCAGTACGTGCATCCCAGCACGCTAGAGGCAGAGCGCGCGGGATGTCAAATCGCAAAAATATACTATCGAAAATCACCCGACGTAGCGGCATGATTTAAAGTTAGACGCTTGCAATTTCTTCAAACTCTGTTTCGATGCAGTCAGTGATTGAAAGAAGGGATCAACCCAACGACCCTTCAAGTGTCTATGGCGTAAATGTTTTTTCTTTCAGTCGTTATTAAGAGATCGGCACAAACCGGTCCGAAACACATCGCAAGGCCCCCTAGGGAACAGGGTGGCTTTGATCAACAAGGAGAGACTTCTATGAAGCTTCGTTCACTCTTACTGGGTGCAGCGGCGAGCTTTGCATTGGCCCCAATGGCCATGGCTGAGCGCGCATCTGACGGCAATGTCAACATCATCTATTGGCAGGCCCCATCCATCCTGAACTCCTATCTGTCTGGCGGCACAAAAGACCTTGAGTCTTCATCGCTCGTGATCGAGCCTTTGGCGCGCTACAACCAAGCAGGTACTTTGGTCCCTTATCTGGTTGATGAGCTTCCAACAGTCGCAAACGGCGGCGTTTCCGAAGATCTGACCTCCATCACATGGAAGTTGTCTGCAGGCTTGCTCTGGTCTGACGGCTCACCTGTCACATCCGAGGACGTTGTCTTCACTGGCGAATACTGCATGCACCCCGAAGGCGGTTGCGCATCATTGGCAAACTTTGACGGTGTGGAAAGCATCGAAGCGATTGACGATCTGACGGTCAAAGTGACTTTCAAAGCGCCAAAGCCAAACCCATATGGTCCATTTGTTGGTAACAAAGCGCCAATCATCCAAAAAGCACAATTTGCGGATTGTATCGGTGCCGCGGCTCCGTCTTGCACAGACGCGAACTTTGGCCCAATCGGTACAGGTCCATTCGTTGTAACGGACTTCCGTCCAAACGACGTGATCCAGTACAAAGCAAACGACAACTATCGTGACCCTGCAAAACCTGCATTCGCATCTGTAACCTTCAAAGGTGGCGGCGACGCGACTGGCGCGGGCCGTGCGGTTATGGAAACAGGCGAATTTGATTACGCTTGGAACCTTCAGCTTGCACCAGACGTCATCGCGAAGATGAAAGAAGGCGGCAAAGGCGTTCCAGTTTCAGCATTCGGTGCGCTTGTTGAGCGTCTGGAAATGAACCTGACAAACCCAAGCCCTGATCTTCCGCCAGAAACACGTTCTACAGTTGCGGAGCCACACCCGTTCCTCAGCGACATGAAAGTGCGTAAAGCGCTCTCCATGGCGATTGATCGTGACCTCTTGGTTGAAGTTGGCTACGGTGACGCGGGTCGCCCAACATGTAACCTCGTTCCAGCGCCTGCGCTTTATGCATCTGACAACACAGAATGCTTGACGCAAGACATCGAAGGCGCAAAAGCGTTGCTTGATGAAGCGGGTTGGACAGACAGCGATGGTGACGGCGTACGTGACAAAGACGGCATGAAGCTGTCTATCCTGTACCAAACATCCACGAACGCTGTTCGTCAGGATTTCCAAGCGTTGATCAAAGCATGGTGGGAAGAAATCGGTGTTGAAACCGAGCTTCGTAACCTTGACGCCTCTGTCTTCTTTGGCGGCGATCCCGGTTCACCTGACACGTTCCAGAAATTCTACGCAGACGTAGAAATGTATGCGAACGTCTTCGACGGTACAGACCCACAAGCTTACCTTGCAGCCTACCGCTGTGGTAACGAGCCTAAGCCTGACAGCCAGTGGCAGGGTGAAAACATCAACCGCTTCTGTGATCCAGAGTATGACGCATTGATCGACGAACTCGCAGGTACGGGTGATCTCGACAAGCGCGGCGAGCTGGGCAAAAAGATGAACGATATGCTGACAAAAGACAGCTATACAATCGTTCCGCTGGTTGACCGTGGCCGTGTCTCTGCACATGCAAACTCTCTGGGCGGCGTTGTTCTTAACGTATTCGACTCCGAGCTGTGGAACATCGCAGATTGGCACCGTGTTGACTAACTTCGGTTAGTATTCCGCGCCCTGCGGGTCTTTCGATCCGCGGGGCGCACCTTCCCCAACGCACGCCCCCAAGTCTGTTTGCCGCTGTCCTGCCCGAAAGGCGGGATTGTCGCTAACACACTACCCTCTCACGTTATCCAATGTCTGGACCTGCATGCTAACTTTCACGATTAGACGTCTGATCTTGTCCGTTCCGACGCTTCTGTTTATCGCGCTTGTGATCTTCCTGCTGATGGAACTCGCCCCGGGCGATCCAATGGCCCAAGTGCCCCTAACCGTCCCCCCTGAAGTCAAAGAAAAGATGCGCGAAGCCCTCGGCCTCGGCCAACCCTCGCATATCCGCTTCTTCAAATGGCTCTACCAGTTCTTCATCATCGAACCGATGGTGCTCTGGGATTACATGTGGGGCACCACCTATACCGAAGGCATGCAGCGTGTGATCTCTTGGCAGACACGTAGCCCTGTGATGGACATCGTGATTCAGCGTATGCCGCAGACGCTTTGGGTTGTTGCTCTGGCTTATGCAGTTGGCGTTGCGATTGCCCTGCCCATCGGCATCTATTCCGCGTACCGCCAGTATTCTGTCTTCGATCAAACCGGCACATTCATCTCGATGATCGGCTTTTCGATCCCGCCCTTCTTTACGGGTCCCCTGCTTATCGTGATCTTCTCGGTCTACCTTGGTTGGTTCCCCTCGATCTACGACACCACCCATGTGGTCACTGATTGGGCCAGCTTCAAAGTGCAGTTCTTGCAAATGATCATGCCCGTCATGGTGCTCGCGCTGCAAACCACGGCGCAAATCAGCCGCTACATGCGCGCCTCGATGCTGGAAAACCTGAACCAAGACTACGTACGCACCGCCCGCGCTAAGGGTCTGTCAGAAAGCGTCGTGGTCATGGTCCACGTGCTGCGCAACTCCATGATCCCCGTGGTCACGGTCATTGCGCTTGGCATGCCAGCCATCTTCGGCGGCGCGATCATCACCGAGAACGTCTTCAAAGTGAACGGCATCGGGCAACTCCTGCTCACCGCACTCTTTGCAAATGACATCCCAATGGTCCTGACACTGACCTTCATCTTCGCGATCCTGATCGTTGTCTTTAACTTGATTGCCGATATCCTATACGGCGTCCTTGATCCGAGAATCCGCTATGACTGATGCAGCCCACATCGACCCGATTGAAGCGCTCAAAGACAAAGAGCCCGCCAAACCGCCGCGCAGCCAATGGAAAGACGTGTGGGACCAGTTCCGCAAACACAAAGGCGCGATGTTCGGAGTGAGCTTTCTCGTCTTCATCACGCTCTTCGTCATCTTCGGCCCGCTGATCTGGCAACTCGATCCGCAAAAGCTGGATATCCGCAACAAAGACATGCGCCCGATCTATGTGCTGCTGGTGGATAGCGATGCAAAGGCAGGCTGGCACCGCCCTTTTGGCACCGACAACTTGGGCCGCGATATGCTCGCCAATATGATCAAAGGCGGGCGTACCTCGCTCGCAGTGGGCTGGGCCGCAATGGTACTGGCACTGTTCCTTGGAACGCTCATCGGCGTGCTCTCAGGCTACTTCAAACGCCTTGATGGCCCCCTGATGCGCTTGACGGATCTCGTGCTCTCCCTGCCCTTGCTACCTCTGCTCTTGGTGGCTGTGACGCTCTTCCGCCAACCACTCCGCTCGGCCTATGGCCCAGAAGGCGGCATGTTCATTCTGATCGTCGGTATCATCGGCATCACCTCTTGGATGCAAACGGCACGCATTGTGCGCGGTGAAATTCTGGCGCTGAAAGAGCGCGAATTTATCCTCGCTGCCCGCTCCATCGGCACGACGCCTTACAAGATCATCACGCGCCACCTACTGCCGAACATCATGTCACCGATCATGGTCTCTGCAACGCTGGGCCTTGCAACCGCGATCATCACGGAAAGCGCCCTATCCTTCCTCGGCGTCGGCTTCCCGTCCGACTTCCCCACATGGGGTAAGATGCTGGCCGACAGCGTGCCGCGCATGACCGAATACCCAGAGCGCGTCCTGCTTCCGGGCATCGCGATCTCGCTGACGGTTCTCTCTGTGAATTACCTCGGCGACGGTCTGCGCGACGCACTCGATCCCCGCATTCGAGGACGCTAACGTAAGGTGCGTGATACCACGCACCTTACTTCAAGAACAAAGCGCGTTAACCATCACTAGCGCACTGTTAATAAATGAAAATATTTCGCTTGCGAAACAAACACCGACACTTAAGGGAGACGACCATGACCAAAGTACTTCTGACAGCAGGCCTCACGCTGGCGCTTTCCGCAACCACCGCGCTGGCTGCTGGCCATTGCGCCGCTGGTAAAACGCTCACCGATGGCAAACTCACCATCGCGACGGGCAACCCTGCTTATTTCCCATGGGTCATGGATGACGCGCCAGAAAGCGGCAAGGGCTTTGAAGCAGCCGTTGCTTATGCCGTTGCCGAAGAAATGGGTTTCGCAGCCGATGACGTGGTCTGGGTGCGCTCCTCTTTCGATGAAGCGATCCAACCGGGCGTGAAGAACTTCGACATGAACATGCAGCAATATTCCATCACGCCAGAGCGCGATGAGGTTGTTGATTTCTCCGCCCCCTACTATTCCGCGCCAATGGCGGTGCTCGCAGGTCCTGGCGCTGTTGATACACCCGCGACAATGGAAGCGATGAAAGCCCTCAAATGGGGCGCGGTTGGCTCCACAACAGCTGTGAGCATGCTTACCGACGTGATCCAGCCTGACTCTGACCTGCTGCTTTACGGTGACAACGCAGACGTCAATGCGGCGATCCAAGCCAACCAAATCGATGCGGCGCTTTATGATCTGCCAACAGCGCTTTACCTCTCTGCTGTTGTCATTGACGGCTCCAAGATCATCGGCCAATTCGCGGCCGCAGATGGCGGTGACGGTGATCAGTTCGGCATGCTCATGGAAGACGGCAACGCGCTAAAGGGTTGCGTGGATGAGGCGCTCGCAGCGCTGACAGACAGCGGCAAGCTTGCGGAAATCGAAGCGACTTGGCTGCAAGACACCACAGGCGTTCCGCTGATCAAGTAAGCGAAGATGAGCGATCACAATATAAGCGGCAAGACCCGCCGCCAGATTTATGAGGACCGGCTGAAACGTCGGTCCTTACTCATTGCTGGCTCATCGACAGCGGCGGTCGTCTTGGCCATCATCCTGCTCGTGCCCATGGCCCCCGGTTGGGTAAAAGTGAAGAAAAGTTTCTTCAATTGGGATGTTTTCGTCAAAACCTTCCCTAAGCTACTCGATGCCTTCCTGCTCGACGTCGCCATCTTTGCATGGTGCGCGCCGCTCATTGCCCTGCTCGGCCTTGCCATAGCGCTCATGCGCGATGTGCGCGCGCCTGCGCTCTTTCCGCTGCGCATCTTTGGGGCGCTCTACACAGATATCTTTCGCGGCGTGCCCGTGGTGCTCACGGTCTATCTGATCGGCTTTGGCATCCCCGGTCTCGGCCTGCCCCGCCCTTGGAATTCGCCCTACATCTGGGGCAGTCTCGCGCTGATCCTGACCTACTCCGCCTATGTCGCGGAAATCTTCCGTTCTGGCATCGATAGCGTCCATCAAAGCCAACGCTCTGCCGCGCAATCGCTGGGTCTGAGCGAGCGCCATGTAATGCGCGATGTGATCCTGCCCCAAGCGATCCGCCGCGTCGTGCCGGCGCAAATGAACATGCTGATCGCACTACAAAAGGACGTGGCCCTGCTCAGCTTCATCGGCCCTGTTGAAATCTTCCGACAAGCGGGTGTGTTCAAATCCTTGCTCGCCAATTTCACACCCTACGTGGGTGCGGCTGTCATCTTCCTCTGCGTGACGATCCCCGCCACGCGCTATGCGGATTATCTGATGGCCAAGCAAAACAGGGAGCGCAGCTAATGAGCAAACTCTCCCTGCGAAATGTAGTCAAACGTTTTGGCAACAACACCGTTTGCGATGGTATCGATCTGGATGTGAACTCGGGCGAAATGGTCTGCCTGATCGGATCGTCTGGCGCGGGCAAATCCACGTTGCTGCGCTGTATCAACCTGCTGGAGCCGATTGAAGACGGTGAGATATTTCTCGACGGCGCTGATATCTCCATCCCCGGCCTTGACCCCGAACCGGTGCGTCGCCGCATTGGCATGGTGTTCCAGAGCTATAACCTCTTTCCCCATATGAGCGCGGCAGAGAATGTCATGCTCGCCCCCCGCCGCATCCAGAAACGCACGCGCGCTGAGTTGCGCCCAGAAATCGAAGCCCTCTTTGCGCGCTTTGGTCTGGCCGATCATATGGACAAATACCCCGATCAGCTTTCGGGTGGTCAGCAACAGCGCGTTGCTATCGTGCGTGCGCTGGCGATGAAGCCTGAGGTGATGTTGTTTGATGAAATCACCTCTGCCCTTGATCCGCAATTGGTGGGCGATGTGCTGGATGCACTGCGCGCGTTGAAGTCGGACGGGATGACTATGGTGCTCGCCACCCATGAGATGGGGTTTGCCCGCGAAGCTGCGGACAAGGTCTGCTTCTTAAAGGATGGCAAAATCATAGAAGAAGGCGCGCCTGATGCGCTGTTTGCCTCGCCAAAACGGATCGAGACCCAAGAGTTCCTCAGCCGCGCGTTGAAGTAGCTCGCCCCGCGCCCACCCCCTTAAGGGACCAACATCAAGGATCCACCGCCCTGACGTCCCTCAAGAATGTCATGCGCCTTGGAGGCGGCCACGAGCGGGATTTGCTGTGCATTATCCGGTGTCAGAACGCTCTCGGAAAACGCCTTGAAAGCCGCGTTTGCCATTGTTCGGTATGCGGCTGGATCGCTCGTGTAGTGGAACAGAATTGGGCGGCTCACGGTGAGCGATTTCGCCGCGAGTTGCGGCATTTCCAAAGGTGCGACCGGACCAGACGATTGACCGAAGTTCACCAAATGCCCTGTCGCCTTTAACGTTTCGAGCGAGCCATAAAACGTGTCGCCCCCAACTGAATCGTAGGCAACATCGACGCCTCCCCCATCCGTCACGTCATGGACGTCCGCGACGAAATCCGTTTCGCGATAGAGGATCGTATGGGCACATCCGCTTGCGCGCGCCTGCTCGGCCTTTTCTTGGCTGCCAACGGTTCCGATCACTGTCGCGCCGATATGTGCAGCCCATTGGCAAAGCAATTTCCCAACGCCGCCCGCAGCGGCCTGAACCAAAATCGTATCACTCGATTTGACCTGCGCGACCTGAAACAGCAACATATTGACGGTCATCGCCCGCAGCAAATTGGTGGCAACAGCGGCATCTGAAAGAGTGTCGGGCACATGCAAAGCCAAGCGCGCGTCCAATATGCGTGCAGCTGCATAGGCGCCGTAACTCGCCGTGACGTAAGCCACGCGATCACCGATAGAAAAGCCGTCAACGCCTGCGCCGACCTCTTCTACGATGCCAACGGCCTCGCATCCCGGAACGCCGGGAAGTGAAAGGGTTTTATAAAGTCCGGAGCGCACATAGACATCGTGGAAATTCACGCCGATGCCTGTTTGACGAATGCGCAGCTCGCCTGCACCTGGCGCGCCGAGGTCCATGTCTTGCGGTGTCAGAACCTCTGAGCCACCAAACTCTCGTATGACAATCGCGGTCGCCATCAGAATATTCCAGCGAGGGTTTGAAGTGTCCCCACACCTGCCCGCGATATATGATCTGTCATTGATCTATCCCCCCAAAACCAAAGCCTTGGTTCCCTGATAATGTGGAGCGCCGCAACAGGCAACGACATCCACTTTCATCAGGGAACTCAAGGTCGACTTAAAGTCCACGCTATTACGCGCAGATCAGCTCAGCGGCCATTTCGTTGGCGATTTTGGAACTTGGGCGCCCCTCGGTTTTGGCACGGCTCAAGATTTCCTTGATCGTGGTTTGCAAACCTTCGATCCGCTCAACCGATGCTTCGCGAGAGGTTTCCGAGAAAATAACGGTCGATGCGCCCATGACGCCACCTGCGTTGACGACATAATCCGGCACATAAACGATGCCTGCGTCTGTGAGCATAGCGCCATGATGGTCCGACGCGAGTTGATTGTTGGCGAGACCACAAATCAGGCGGGCTTTGATCTCTGGGATTGTCTGATCATTGAGACCCGCGCCAAGTGCGCAAGGGGCGAACACATCCACATCAGCCGCGTGGATTTGATCAGGTTGCACGGCTTTCGCGCCAAATTCTGACACAACCCGCGAAATGGAGGCGTCTTTAACATCCGTGACCGTCAATTCAGCGCCGGCATTGTGCAAATGTTTACAAAGCGCGTAGCCCGTCGCGCCAAGTCCTTGGACCGCGACGCGCAGACCTTGGAGATCTTGACGTTGGAAGGCGACCTCCGCCCCTGCTTTGATCCCGACGAAACCACCCAAAGCGGTGAATTCAGACGGGTTAAATCCCGGTTCGTATTGGGAGGCGCGCGCAAAGATGAAATCGCAGTTCTCAGCAAGAATATCTGCATCCGCTGGACCAACGCCGATATCAATTGCAGTCCAGTAGCGGCCATTCAGGGATTGGATGTGCTTGGAAAACGCGCGCAAGAGTTCTGGTTTTCTTGGGTCTTCCGGATCAGCGATGATGACGCTTTTGCCCCCACCGAGCGGCAGGCCCGCGACCGCGTTCTTGTAGGTCATTCCCTTGGACAGGCGCAAAACATCAGTCAGCGCGTCATCCACGCTGCTGTAGGGATGCATGCGGCACCCACCAGCTGCGGGTCCAAGCGCGGTAGAATGCAGCGCAATGATGCCGTGCAACCCAACGGACGGGTCGTGGCAAAACAAGACTTGTTCATGGGAATCGAAGTCTGGGTGATCAAAAAACATGGTGTTCCTCCGGTTATCTTCTTTCACTAAAGTAGGAGGTATTTCGAAGAGAATCCTTGCAAGCTACGTGATCAATGAGGTTAAAGCGCCCTTAATTCTCTAACTTTGGCGGCTTTGTGAGTGAAAATGACTAACGTTACAATTGACGGAATCGACCGGAAGATCATTGCGGCCCTCAGCGCCGAAGGGCGTATTTCAAACCTCGATCTCGCAGAGCGGGTCGGTCTGTCCCCGACCCCCTGTAGTCGGCGCGTCAAGCGATTGGAGGAAACGGGCGTCATCAAGGGATATAGCGCGCGCATCAACCCGACGGCATTGGGCCAAAACGTCAGCGTCATGGTGCAAGTGCGATTGTCGCAGCAGACGCCTGCGGACATCGAAGAATTCATGTCCGCAGTTCACCGCATGCCAGAGATTACCGAATGTTTGTTGGTGACTGGTAATCTCGACTACGTGTTGAAAGTGCAAACAGAGAACGTCGAGGCGCTCAGGGATTTCGTTCTTAAGGAATTGAAGGCGATCCCCAGCGTTTCTGAGACGGCGACGATGCTCATCTTGGACGTTCCGAAGTCGACCATTTGAAAGGCTGAAGTTCAGCTCTTGGCATCGCCTAAAAGCATGGCGCGCAGATTTTGCTCAACAGGTGGCACTTCGTGCAGATTGAGCGCCGAGTGCAAATCGACGAGATGGCTTTGCATGAGTTCTTCGGACAGCGCGGCGTTGTTGTCACCTATTGCCGCGATCAAATCATGATGGGCTTGGCTTTCACACAAAGCACTTTCGCGACGCCAATAGAGCGCAATGATCAAGGACGAGCGCGCGATCAATACATTGATCATGTCCGTAATCGTCTGCTGTTTAGCGATCCGTGCAATTTCGAGATGGAATTTGCCCGACAAATACAGCGCGCGCCCGCGATCCCCTGCGTCTAATGCGGCGTGTTCTTGGGTGATGTGATCGCTGAGCAGTGCTATATCATCTGGCGTTGCCTTGAGCGCTGCGCTGCGCGCGGTACGCGGTTCCAGCAATTCGCGGGCCTCAAAGACTTCATGCGCTTCGGTCAGACTTGGTTGCGCAACATATGCGCCGCGGTTGCGTTTGATTTCGACGATCTGATGATGGGACAATGAAAGCAGCGCAGTGCGCACCGTCGTACGTGAGACCCCGTAAATGTCCGAAAGATCATCCTCACCCAACTTGGTGCCCGGCGCCAAGCGATGTTCATGAATAGCGAGCGATAGCGCATTAGAAATTGATTCTGCGGTCACGTTGACCTTGGACGGTTTGGGCGCTTTCAGCGTCATGACGATCTCCTTACAATCGAAATGGCAGAGGCGAATTCAAGACACAACCCCAATAAATTACCCACAATTCAGAACATAATTGTATACAATAATGCGTGCAAAAAATCAGCATCCCTGATTTTCAGCGCTCAAAAAACAGGCCGATACGTCAAATTCGCGGGCCCATGATGCAAAAAGATTGCGTCATCCACAACGAAACGCGCTGCTGAACTCAGCTTTCGACTGGGGGTCCAAATGGGCGAGCAAGATTTAGAATTGATTTCGGTGACGAAGCGATACGGCGAAACAGTTGCCGTTGACGCGATAAACTACCGTTTTAAATCTGATAGTTACACCTGTTTACTGGGCCCATCAGGATGCGGAAAATCCTCCACATTGCGCATGATCGCGGGACACGAAAGCATCAGCGATGGCTCCATCGTATTGGCAGGGCGCGATATTTCTGCCCTGCCCCCCGCGCGCCGCGGCACGGCGATGATGTTCCAGAACTATGCGCTGTTTCCGCATCTGAGCGTGGTCGACAACGTCGCGTTCAGTCTC
>NZ_JBDWVM010000428.1:0-3174 GCF_039984035.1 Planktotalea sp.
ATGGGCAATTTCACCAAAGGTTTCGATCTCGGCCCACCAACCGCCGCGATGTCCCAGACAAATCTGATCGACGCCAAGCGGTTCAGGGATAATCACATGCTGCACGCGGCTCGGGTCGAAAAAACCCTTTTCCGCCAGGTAAGCAACGCCGCCATAGCCGCCGCTTTCTTCGTCCGCTGTACCGCTGATTTCAATCGCACCAGCGTAGTCGGGGCATTCTTCAACAAACGCTTCAGCCGCGATCACCGATGCGGCCAATCCGCCCTTCATATCGCAAGCGCCGCGCCCATAAACCTTGCCATCCTTCAACTCGCCGCCGAATGGATCGAATGTCCAACCGAGCCCGACCTCGACGACATCAATATGACTGTTGAAATGAACGCATTCGCCAACGCGCGTTCCTTCGCGGCGACACACGACGTTCCAACGGGGGTATTTCGTGCAATCACCCGGCGCACCTTCCGCGCGGACCATTTCCATTGAAAACCCATGCTGGGCCAAGCGTTCGCCAAGGAACGCGCAAATCTCGCGGTAGTTTTCGCCAGGAGGGTTGAGCGTCGGAATGCGAATCAAATCTTGGGTCAACGCGATCAAATCATCACGTTTCGATTCTATTCGTGCGGCCAGTCGGGCTTGTAGATCGCTCATCACCATACTCCTGTCAGTAAAAAGCAGAGTGACGCGGCGACGCATGTCTTGCAAGACCCGACGCCGCGTGCCAACTAAGCAGTGTTCTCAGGGCAGGGTGAAAGTCCCTACCGGCGGTGATAGCCCGCGAGCGCCTTTGCCTATGTGTAGAGGGTCAGCAGACTTTGGTGGAATTCCAAGGCCGACGGTGAAAGTCCGGATGAAAGAGAGCGGTGCGTGTGCCCTTTGGGGCGGGCGTACTAACTATGCTCTGGGGCTTTTGTACGTCTAAAACAAAGGTTCCAAAATGACGAAACTTCTGAAAATTGCGTTTATCAAAGCGCGCTGGCATGCCGACATCGTAGATCAAGCGCTTGTCGGGTTTGAAGCAGATATGGACAAGGTCGATGCGACTGTTCAGATCACATCCTTTGACGTGCCGGGCGCGTTTGAGATGCCATTGCTTGCCAAAAAATTAGGCGCATCTGGTGAATATGACGCCATTGTGTGTGCGGCGTTGGTCGTGGATGGCGGTATCTACCGTCACGATTTCGTGGCTGCTGCTGTGGTCAATGGGCTAATGGAGGCGCAGATGAGCACGGGTGTTCCGACATTCTCCGTTTCGCTAACCCCGCATCACTTCCAACCGACCGATGAGCACATCGGTTTTTACACCGATCACTTCGTTAAAAAGGGTGCAGAGGCGGCGCATGCGGTGCGCCAAACTCTTGAGCACTACGTCTAACGCAAACGAAATAGCGGGGCTGGTCCAAGTGGGATCGGCCCCAGTTTCATCTGGCCGTTTTCTAAATCCAGCGGCAGATCGAGCGTGTTACGATTGCCCGATAGGCTAGAGAGCAGGTTCAAACCTTGTTCAATCGGTCTCACCAACTGGCTTGGTATCGCGCCACTGGCTTCGCTGATCGCAAGAATGTCGCGCCAGTTCTGCGCTTTGACCGTAATCTTGCCGCTTGCACGCCCCTGCGCATCCACATCGAATCCACCAGCAAGACGCAGCTCTAACTGACCCCACTTTGCTTCAATCAATTTGACATCAATGCGCGTCGGTTGTGGGCGTTTGTTTTGCAAAGCGTCCAAATCCCAAGCGGCATCGAAGGCCGCCGTCGCATCCACGCGCGCATATTGTAGCGCCTCTGGCAGGATGCCCACCTCAAGACGGATGCCCTTTGGTTGGGGCAGGGACACGTCCTTGAGATCAACGCCAAAGTGATAGGTGTTCACTGAAGCAGGCACCAGCTCCACGGCAACTAGCGCTTTACTGGCTGCAAAAGTGTCGCCGCTGTCCATCTGTATCGCTAACGTTTCTGTCACATAGTTGGCTTTTTCTAAAGCAAGCGATGTGTTTTTCTTAACGATAAGTGAGGCGCGCATATCTTCGCTGGTGATCGCTGCCTTGCCCAATGGGTTGCTCAGGCTTTGCTTATTTGGCCAAACCGCGATCAGATGCTCTGGCTTATAGCTCAGAGCGAAAATCTGCAGGAATGGCGCGGTGTAGGCGACACCCGTGTCAGGGTCCGCGAGAGAAATATCTGTGATTGTTGTATCAAAGCGGCTCGGAAACCCCTTTGTTTCGATGCTTTGATAATCGGAAACCCAACCTTCAGAACGGCGATCGTCGAACCATTGCTCAAACCCACCCTTTGCGCCGCTAGAACCAACAAACCAATAGCCCGCATAGAGCGCAGCCGCAGTCGTAATCACAATTAACAGTCGTTTCATGTCTTTTCCTTCGCACTTAGCTCGTATCTAAGGCAGGTGAGTTTAAAGGACCAGTGACATGACGATGTGGGTATTTGGATATGGGTCACTTTTGTGGCACCCGGGATTTGAAATCGACGATCAGCAAGTCGGCGTGATGCATGACTATGCGCGCAGCTTTTGCATGCGCTCCATCCATCATCGTGGAACGGTCGAGCGTCCCGGTTTGGTGTTGGCACTGGACGAAATGAAAGGCGCGCGCTGTGAGGGCGTCGCGTTTCGCGTGAAAGCGGGCGATGAAACGCAAACGCTAGAATATCTGCGCGAGCGCGAATTGATATCATCCGCCTACCTCGAACGCATTCTACCCGTGCACCTGAAAAATGGCGACGTGATCGAGGCCGTGACTTACATCATCGACCCTGATCACGCCCAATACTGCCACCTTGATCTGGAAGAGCAAGCACAGGCGATCACCCACGCTATAGGGGATAAGGGGCCAAACCCCGAATATCTGCACAATACTGCGCAACATTTGGTCGATTTGGGTATCGAAGACCCCGATTTGAACTGGCTTTCGATCCGCGTGAAAGCGCTTTGTTCATAACTCTTGGCTTGTTGCTGTAACATGCGTATTCTGTTGCCTAATTAGAAACGTGTCAGGAGCCGTCCCCTTGGACAAGCCAGACCGCGAGGTTCGCGCGCAGTTCTCGCAGCCATATCGACAAATCTTGTCGATGCTATTTGTGATTGGCCTTGTCGGGGCAGGAGCATTCGTGGCTTTGCCACGCGTGCTACCTATCTTTTTGGCCAACCCTTGGCTGAACG